>CAHJWU010000192.1 GCA_903643085.1 Rhodospirillales bacterium | reverse complement strand
CCTGCCCCCCCCCCGCAATACCAGCGTGCGTGTCTGTTCCGACTACACGCGGCTGTTGCGCATGCGGGCGCTTGCTTCCTGCCAGGCGGACCACCACCGACTGCCGGCGCTCTCTCCCGCCTTCGCCTTGCTCCTTACCGCAGCGCCTCCCCCAAGCGCGACAGCGCACGCCCCAGCACCACGGGCGACTGCGCGAAGCACAGCCGCAGATGCCCTTCCCCGCCGGCGCCGAACGCGCAGCCCGGCGCCACCGCCACGCCATGCTCGTGCACGAGCCGCAGCGCAAACCCCAGGCTGTCCTGCAGCCCATCCACGCCGAAAAACGCGTAGAACGCGCCAGGCGGCGCTGCCCAGCGCACCCGCTGCAGCCCGCCCAGCGCCGCCGCAGCCATCGCGCGCCCGGTGGCGCAATACGCCCGGAACCGCTCGACGAACGCCTCGTCCGCCAGAGCGGCCAGCGCCGCCGCCTGCACGAAGGCGGCCACGCCCGAATGGGTGATCTCCACGAGCTCGGTAAAACTGTCGCGCGTGTTGGCCGGCACGATCAGCCAGCCGATGCGGAACCCCGTCATCGCCCACGCCTTGGAAAAGCTGCCAACGACGAGCACGCGATCTTCCGGCGTGCAGATGTCCAGAATCGAAGCCGCCCGCGGTCCGTCATAGACGAGCCGGTTGTAGACCTCATCGGCGATCAGCCAGGTGCCCGTCGTCCGGCATATCTGCAGCACGGCCGCCATGTCGGCCGCCGAAGCCGTCCAGCCGGTGGGGTTACTCGGGCTGTTCACCCAGACGGCGCGCGCACCCACCAGCCGCGCCGCCAGCCGGTCCAGATCGAGCTTGAAGCCGCCCTCCGTCGTTGGCGTCAGGGTATGCTCCTCCACCTCCGCCCCGCGCATGCGCCCCGCATTCATCGAGTTGGGCCAGGCTGGCGTCAGATGCACCAGCCGGTCGCCAGGCCGCAGCACGGCGGCCATCGCCACGTGCACCGCTGCCATGCCGGAGCCGGTAACCTGCACGCGCGTCTCCTCCACCGGCCGCGCATGCTGCCCGCCCAGGTAGTCTGCCAGCGCCTGGCGCAGCGCCGGCAGGCCGCGCACGTCCGAATAGCGCGTCTGCCCGGCGGCCATCGCGGCTGCCAGCGCATCGTGCGCCACGCGCGGCGCGGCCACGTCGCTCTCGCCGAAGCAGAGAAAATCGGTGTCCGGCCGCGCGAAAGCGGCGCGCGAGACGGTGATGATGTGGGAGCCTTGCGCGGCGGAGATGTCCATCGCGGCGAAGTAGCGCGGAAAAGCAGGCGAGGCGTTCTTTTTTGAAGGAAAGAAGTAAAAAACTTTTGCGTCCGCGCCTGATACGTGCCGGTCAGGCCGGTGCGCGCTAGCTCCGCCCAAGTCTTTTCTCCCTGGCACACGCTGCATTGATGCGGCGGGCGGCTTCGCACCGCGTTCAGCCGCCATGAGCGATAGCAAACGCACCACCGGCAATGATCCCATCGAAGGCGCCGACCCTGGCGGCACGCACAGCACGAAGCCGGGCAATCCTGATAAATCCGGCCCGGCCAAGCCCGACCAGGTCAGCCAGACCATCGTCAGCGGCGACAACAACGCCGGCCGCCCGCAAGACTTGCAGCGTGACCCGAAAGGCCACCGCGAACCGCCCGATCAGGCCATCTGATAAGACTGGGTGATCAGACGGGCTGGCGTCCCCGCCAGCCGGTACGCCGCAGCCAGCCCCAGGCACCCAGCGCGAGCCCGATCGCCCCCCAGGTCGCGTTGTAGTTCTCGATCGCCGCCACCCCGACCAGCACGGCGCCCAACTGGGACGCAAACGCCCCGCCCCACGCGAACCCCGCCAGACCAAGTGCAAGCGCCGCGGCGCCCAGCAGATACCGGCCCTGCAGCCAGATGAGCCCGCCGCGCGGCACGCAGGCCCATGGGGGCGCCGCCGCGGCGCAGGCCGCCCCCCATTCTCTCGGCTCCAGGAAATACAGGCGGTAGAGGATCAGCAGCGCCGTGACTACGGCTACGGTGGCGAGGCCCCACCAGTCTCTGCGGCGCATGTTGCCTGCCTTTGCGTGTGTTGGCTAAAGAAAGCAGGTCTTTCTCGAAAAGAACCAGAAAACTTTCGCTCTCCGCCTGCTGGCTGGCGGGCGCAGGTTCCGCCACCACCCGCATGGCAGAACCGGCGCGGCCCCGGACGCAGGCTTCCTTAAGGCCACACCAACCCATGCCCACCCCGCCCAGCTTTCAGGACATCATCCTGCGCCTGCATGCTTACTGGGCCGCCCAAGGCTGCGTCATCCTGCAGCCGTACGACATGGAAATGGGCGCCGGCACCTTCCACCCCGCCACCACCCTGCGCGCGCTCGGCCCGAAACCCTGGCGCGCCGCCTACGTGCAGCCCTGCCGCCGCCCGAGCGACGGCCGCTACGGCGAGAACCCCAACCGCCTGCAGCACTACTATCAATACCAGGTCATCATGAAGCCCAGCCCGCCGGACGCCCAGGCGCTGGTCCTGGAAAGCTACCGCGCCATCGGCATAGACACGGCGCTGCACGATTTCCGCTTCGTGGAAGACGACTGGGAAAGCCCCACGCTGGGCGCCTGGGGCCTCGGCTGGGAAGTCTGGTGCGACGGCATGGAAGTCACCCAGTTCACCTACTTCCAGCAGGTCGGCGGCATCGCAGTCGTCACCCCATCAGCCGAATTCACCTACGGTCTGGAGCGGCTGGCCATGTATGTGCAGGGACGCGAGAGCGTGTACGACCTCGATTTCAACGGCGCCGGCGTCACCTACGGTGACGTGTTCCTGCGCGCAGAGCGGGAATACAGCGCGTACAATTTCGAAGCCGCCGACACCGCCATGCTCACAAGCCACTTCGCCGACGCCGAGACCGAATGCGCCGCCCTGCTCGCGCGCGCGCTACCCCTGCCGGCCTACGACCAATGCATAAAAGCCAGCCACCTGTTCAACCTGCTGGACGCAGGCGGCGTGATCAGCGTGGCTGAGCGCGCAAGCTATATCGGCCGCGTGCGCGCCTTGGCAAAAGGCTGCTGCGAGGCGTGGCTGACAGGAGAAGTCTCGGCAAATTGACAGGTAAAGCTCTGTCCAGATGAAACGAAGCAGCTGAGCCCGCCAGGGAACAAAAGTTTTTTGCTTCTTTTTTTCAAAAAAGAAGGCCTTCCTTTCTGCGTCTAGCGCGCCCGCGCAAACCAAGGCACCAGCCGCGCGATCGCCTCGTGCACCTCCGCCGTACTCACCGCAAAACTCATGCGTATGAAACGCTGCCCGTCCACCGGATCGAAATCCACTCCAGGCGCTATTGCCACGCCAGTCTCCTGCAGCGTACGCCTGCAGAAATCCACGCTGTCGTTCGTCATGTGGCCCACGTCGGCGTACACGTAGAACGCCCCGTCCGGCGGTGCTATCGCACCCAGCCCGAGCACCGGCAGCGCCGCCAGCAACTGCCGCCGGTTCTCCGCATACACGGCCAGGTGGCCGTCCAGCTCATCCTTACAGTCCATCGCCGCAAGAGCCGCATGCTGGCTCAGCGAAGGCGGCGTCAGGAACATGTTTCCCGCATACGCACCCGTCATGTCCATGCGTCCGGGCGGCACCACGATCCAGCCCAGCCGCCATCCGGCCATGCTGAAATACTTCGAAAAGCTGCTGATCACCACCGCATCGGTCGCAAACTCAAGCATGGAACGTGTAGGCGCGCCGTAGCTGAGGCCGTGATAGATCTCGTCGGACAGTACGGTGATCCCGTGCGCGGCGCACAGCGCGGCCATGGCAGCCAGTTCGCCTTCCGGGATGATGGTGCCCGTAGGATTGCCCGGGCTGGCGATGATCACGCCCGCCGGCGCCGGATCCAGTGCGGCCAGGTGCGCCGCAGTCAACTGGAACCGCGTCTCCGCCCCGCAGCCGATCTCCTGCGGCACCATATGCAGCGCGCGCAGCGTGTTGCGGTAGGCCACATAGCCCGGCCGCGCCATTGCCACGCGATCACCCGGCCGGAAATTGGAGCTGAGCGCCAGCACCAGCGCCGGCGAGGCGCCGCAGGTGAGGATGATCCGGTCAGCCGAGATGCTGACGCCGTAACGCTCGTGGTAGAGCTGCACCAAGCGCGCCTTCAGCGGCGCGCTTTCCCAATATCCCATCGCGTCCGAATCCAACACCTTGTGTGCCGCAGCGATCGCAGCGCGCGGCGCGCCGGTGGAGGGCTGGCCGAACTCCATGTGCAGGATGGAGCGGCCCTGGGCTTTGAGGGCGTGGGCGAGCCGGCTTATGGCGATTGCCTGGAACGGCTCGGGGGGCGGATACATTGGTGATCCTCAAAGAAAGCAAGGCCTTCTTTTTTGAAAAAAAGAAGCAAAAAACTTTTGCTCCCCGCTGGGACAACGGCGCGCGCCGATCCGGAAAACCACGCTTGCCGGCAAAGCGCGGCGACAGCGCAGTCAAAAGTTTTTGCTTCTTTTTTTCAAAAAAGAAGGCCTTGCTTCCTCCCTACCGAACCAACGGCCCGGTCATCTCCCCCGGCCGCACCCAGGCATCAAACTCGTCAGCACTCAAAAACCCAAGCGCCAGAGCCGCCTCTTTCAGACTCGTCTCCTCGCGATGCGCCTTAAGCGCGATCTGCGCCGACTTCTCATACCCGATATGCGGATTGAGCGCCGTCACCAGCATAAGCGAGTTACCCACGTTCTCCGCAATGCGCTTCTCGTCCGGCGCGATCCCCTGCGCACACCCCACATCGAACGCCACGCACCCGTCCGCCAGCAGCGCCACCGACTCCAGCAGGTTGTGCAGCATCACCGGCTTGAACACGTTGAGCTGGAAGTTGCCCTGGCTGCCGCCGAACGCCACCGCCGCATCGTTGCCGAACACCTGCACCGCCACCATCGTCAGCGCCTCGCTCTGCGTGGGGTTCACCTTGCCAGGCATGATGGAGCTGCCGGGCTCGTTCTCCGGAATGCGCAGCTCGGCAAAGCCCGCGCGTGGCCCGCACGCGTACCAGCGCACATCGTTGGCGATCTTCATCAGCGCGCCGGCCAGCGTGCGCAGCGTGCCGCTCACGGTAACCATCGCGTCATGCGCTGACAAAGCGGCGAACTTGTCCGGCGCAGTCACGAAAGCAAACCCTGTCTCGGCCGCGATGTGCCGCGCCACGCACGCGCCGAACTGCGGGTGCGCGTTCAGCCCCGTCCCCACCGCCGTGCCGCCGATCGCCAGTTCCAGCAGCCCCGGCACTTCCGCGCGCACGGACCGCACGGCGCCATCCAGTTGCGCCACCCACCCGCCGATCACCTGCCCCAGCGTCACCGGTGTCGCATCCTGCAGATGCGTGCGCCCTATCATCACCACATGCGCATGTTCCTGCGCCTTGCCGTGCAGCGTGGCGCGCAACTGTGCCACGGCCGGCAGCAGCCGGTGCTCGATCTGCTCCACCGCGGCCACATGCATCGCCGTCGGAAACGTGTCGTTGCTGGACTGGCTGTGATTCACGTCGTCGTTGGGATGCACCGGCGACTTCGCGCCGACCGTGCCGCCAGCCAACTGTATCGCCCGGTTGGCGATCACCTCGTTGGCGTTCATGTTCGTCTGCGTGCCAGAGCCGGTCTGGAACACCACCAGCGGAAACTCCGCGTCCAGATCCCCGTCGATCACCTCGTTTGCCGCCCGTATGATCAGGTTCACGCGCTCCGCCGGCAACTCGCCCAGCTCTCCATTGGCCAGTGCGGCGGCCTTTTTCAGCAGCCCCATCGCGCGTATCACCGGCCGCGTGAACCGGAAGCGGTCCACGCCGATGGGAAAGTTCTGTATGGACCGCTGCGTCTGCGCTCCCCATAGCCGGTCCGCCGGCACCGGAAGCGCGCCCATCGCGTCCTTTTCCATGCGGAATCCTGGGGGAGCTTGCTCGGGCATCAACGCGTCCTTGGGCGGGGTTGGGGGCGGCCTATAGGCGATGGGCGGGAGGTTGGATAGACCGGGCAAGCCCACTCTCCCTGCAGACAGGCAACCCCTCTAGAGACAGCCCGGTGCCGCGGGACAGATCGAGGCCGCAGACCGGCGCGGGAGCACAGGTTTCTCCGTATTCTTCTGACAAAAAGGCCTGCTGCCTTCACCCGATCGATCCGGCTCCGCCGCCGCGGACAAGTCGCCGACCCGGCGTATCGCACGCTCCGGCCGCGCCACCGCCGACGGCACGAGGGCGAGCAGCAGGTTCGCGCGCCGCATCGATCCTGGCGCGGCCGGGGGATGTTCCGCACTCCGCGCCATGCTACTGACGGCCAGCAGCCTTTTCTCACCAACAATCCTGGCGATCAGCAGCCGCGCATGGTCAAGTCAAACCGGTTAGGTAACATACAATACGGCGCCCTGCCGTACAGAACCGGCGCTGACCGCACGCCGGAAGTGTTGCTGCTGACGTCGCGCGGCGTCGGGCGCTGGATCATTCCGAAAGGCTGGCCGATGATCGGCCGAAAGCCACGCGTGGTGGCCCGCACCGAGGCGCGCGAGGAGGCCGGGATCAAGGGCATCATCGGCCGCAAGCCGATCGGCTC
>CAHJWU010000191.1 GCA_903643085.1 Rhodospirillales bacterium | reverse complement strand
CGTCGTGGCGGCGGCGGTCAGCTTCGCCGCGACGGGACTGCACGTGCTGGGCGAAGGCTTCAGCCAGTGGTTCACGCTGGGTCACGCGGCGTTCCGGCTGTCCACCGGGTTCTCCCTGGCCCTGCTCGGCGCGGGCTACCTGGTGGGCATAGCGGGCGGGCTGGCCATGTTGCTGGGCGCGGTGCTGGCCTGGGGCGTGGCCGTGCCCGTGCTCACCACCCTGCATCCCGCACCCACCGGCGCCGCCCTGATACCGTACGCCACCGGCCTGTGGTCCCACCAGGTGCGCTTCATGGGCGCCGGCCTGATCGGGGTGGCCGCTATCTGGTCTCTGGCCGGGCTGCTGGGCCCCACCATCGCCGGTGTGCGGGACAGTCTGCGCGCCAGCCAGGCCGCGGCGGGTGCTGCCGGCGCGCCGGAGACGGATCTGGACATGGCGCCGCGCTGGATCGGCCTCACCTTCGCCGGCGCGCTGCTCCTGATGGCCGTCACGTTCGCCGCCTTCCTGCACGGCGCCGGCCCCGCGCAGGCCTTCGGCATCTGGGGCCTGGTGGCGTTCGGCTGCGCCTTCAGCGTGGTGTTCGGCTTCGCGGTGGCCGCCGCCTGCGGCTACATGGCCGGCCTGGTCGGCAGCTCCAGCTCGCCCATCTCCGGCATCGCCATCATCGCGACCATCCTCACCTCGCTGCTGCTTCTGGCCATCCTGCAAAGCGGCGGCATGCTCGCCAGCGAGGACGGAAGCCGGGCCGCCATCGCCTTCACCCTGTTCGTGGTCTCCGTGGTGCTGGCCACCGCCACCGTCAGCAACGACAATCTGCAGGACCTGAAAACCGGCTACCTGCTGGGCGCCACGCCCTGGCGGCAGCAGGCCGTGCTGGTCGTGGGCTGCGTAGTGGGCGCGCTGGTCATCCCGCCTGTGCTGGACCTGCTCTACCACGCCTACGGCTTCCCCGGCGCCATGCCGGACGCGGGCATGGACCCAAACCAGGCGCTCGCCGCCCCGCAGGCCACGCTGATGGCCGCGATCGCGCGCGGCATTTTCGGCCACGCGCTGGACTGGACGTCCATCGGCATAGGCATCGCCGCTGGCCTCGTGCTGATCGCGCTCGATGCCGGCCTGAAGCGGTCGGGGCGCGCCGGCGTACCAGCGCTGGCCGTGGGGATCGGGCTGTACCTGCCGCCCACCGTAGGCGTCACGCTGGCCATCGGCGCCATCATGGGCTGGGTGGTGGACCGGCGGTTGCGCGGCCGCGCGGACGGCGACACGGCGCGGCGCCGCGGCGTGCTGATCGCCAGCGGCTTCATCGTGGGCGAAAGCCTCGTCGGCGTGGCCATGGCCGCGGTGATCGGCGTGTCCGGCAGCCAGTCGCCACTCTCTCTGGTGGGCGCGTCTTTCGAGGGCGCGGCGGGGTGGCTGGGGCTGGTGGTGTTTGCCTGTGTGTGGGGGACGTTCGCCTGGGTGGTCGGAGCGGAGAGGAACCGCTCTCTGACTTGAGACCGGCTTGGTGCTGGTTCTGCGCAGGACATAACTACCCGGCTGAGGCGGGGAAGCAGGAGTCTTCTCTCAAAGAGACGGATTTATTTGCTGCGTTTACGTCAAACTTGAAACGATCGGGTGTCGTTGCTGCGTCACGTCTCGAACGCCACATCGCGCTGCCGCCCCACCAGCGACTCCCCCCCGTCCAGCACAAGTATCTGCCCGTTCAGGCAAGGCGTCGCCAGGATGAACCGGCAGGCCGCCACCAGCTCCCGCGTCGTGCTGCTGCGCCCCAGCGGCGGCGCCGACCACGCACGCTCGAAACCCGCCTGCGTCTGCTTGCCGCTGAGCAGCGTGATGCCCGGCGCCACGCCGTTCACCGTGACGCCCGTGCCGGCCAGAGCCTGCGCCAGCAGCCGCGTGGCCCCGGCCATCGCCACTTTCGCTATCGTATAGCTGAAGAAATCCGGATTCAGCGCCGTCACCTTGTGGTCCAGCATGTTGATGACGCAGCCCGGCCGCCCCTCACGCGACGCGGCAAAGGCCTGGGCCAGAAACACCGGCGCCTCCAGGTTCGGGCCAAGATGCGCATCCCAGGAAGCGGCATCCATCGCGGCCAGACTGTCGTAACGGAAGCTGCTGGCGTTGTTGATCAACGCATCCAGCGCGCCGGCCCGCCCGATCAGCCCGGCCACCGCGTCGCGCTCGGCTAGATCGGCCTGCAACACGCTGCAGGTCCCGCCCGCCGCCGTCACACGCCACGCCAGCGCCTCCGCGTCGTCGCGCGACGTGTTGCAGTGAATCACCACCTCCCATCCGTCGGCGGCAAGCCCCTCGCAGATGGCCGCACCGATACGCCGCGCCCCCCCGGTGACGAGGACGCGCCTCACGCCGGACGCAGGCGGTAGAACTCGACGCCGGCGCCACCCGCCTCGTTGAAGATGTCCGGCTTCATGACGGACACGCGGCAGGCTTCCACCAGCGGGTTGGCGAAGCACACGGCCACGATCTCCTCTGCCAGCGTCTCCAGCAGATCGGTGTGCGGCCGGCCCGGCCAGGTGCCGATCGCGGCGCGCACCGGATCGTAATCCAGGAAGACGCGGCCGTTGGCGAACATCTCCACGCCCACCAGCAGCCTGCTCGGCCGTTCCGGATGGCGCTCCCACGGGTGCAGCCCGATACGCGCCTCGGTCTGCACGTCCTTCAGTATCGCGCGTACGTAGCTGGTTTTCGGGTTCCAGAGATCGTGCATGGAACGAAGCAAGGCCTTCTTTTTTGCAAAAAAGAAGCAAAAAACTTTTGCTCCCCCGCCTGTACAACGCCCGGCGCATCAGGACACACCCGACTGCTGCAGATGCGGGGTAGCAAGAGTTTTTTGGTCCTTTTCTGCAAAAAAGGACTGCTTGCCTTGCCTAGAGGTTGGCCTGCTCCTCGAATGTCAGCGCCTGCCCGGGCTTGAAATACAGCTCCGCGCATTCCTTGGCCATCAACCCGCCCTCGATGCTGAGGTCCTTGCGATACGCGTCGCGTATGAAATCGTCGGTGTCGAAGTGCCGGTCCTCGAAATACATCTCGTGCACGTCGTCGCGGCCGGCGCCGTACACGATGCGGCCGATCTTCGCCCAGATCGAGGCCATGGTGCACATGCCGCAGGGCTGCAGCGTGCTGTACAGCGTGGCGCCGCGCAGTTCCCAGTTGCTGATGGCTGTGCCGGCACGGCGCATCGCCACCACCTCGCCATGCGCGGTCGGGTCGTGCTGACCCTCGGTCTCGTTGTGGCCCTCGCCGATGATCTTGCCGTCCAGCACGATCACGCAACCGATCGGCGAGCCACCCGGCGCGCGCAGGCCCTCCTGGGCCAGGGCGATGGCGCGGCGCATGAAGGTCTCGTCTGTGCTGTCGGCCATCTGGCGTCCTTTGGCGGTGCGGACGCGCATTTGGGGATGGCGGTTGGTTCGCTAAGGCAAGAAAGGCCTTCTTTTTTGAAAAAAAGAAGCAAAAAACTTTTCCTTCCCCGACGCGGCAAAGAGCGTGCCTGCCGGACATAACCGACTGATGCAGATGCGGGGGAGCAAAAGTTTTTTGGTTCTTTTTTTCCAAAAAAGAACTGCTTGCTTAGTGTCTGCTCGTAGCGATAACGGCGAGTCAGCTTGTATGCTTTTCAGGGCACCGGAGCACAGGAAAAGCGTCAGACGACCGCCGGGGCGCCTTTCAGGCAGACAGTTAGAAGCCCGTGAAACCTACCGCCGGGTTGGGCGTGCCGCGATCCGTGGCGGCCACGTGCACGGGGGCTGCGTGCTGGGCGACCACGCGGGTCACCTTGCCGCCCTTGGCTGGCTTGCCGGGCTTGCTGGCGGCGGCGGCCTGCACCGGCTTGCTGCTGCTCACGGCGCCGCGCAGGGAGAGCAGGAGGAAGGTGATGTCGTTGCGGCTGAGGTCGATGGCGGCGTCCGTCGGCGTCTGACCCAGCACGTTGTGGGCGTCCAGCTGCGCGCCGCGGTTCACCGCGTCCTTTGCGGCGCCGAGGTCGCCGCGGTTGATGGCATCGAACAGCGCCTCGTTCGGGCTCATCTCGGCCGCCACCTTGTCGGCCGGGATCACCGCTGCGTCCGCATCCGGCTGGGCGCCCGGGATGGCGGGCGGCGGGGGCACGGGCTTGTCCTCGGGCTTCTTGGACGATTCGTCATCCTGGCTACGGTTGCGGCTAGGCAGGCCGGAGCCGCCGCCATAGGAGTTGCCGCCGTAGCCGCCAGCGCCGCCGACGGAGGGACCCATCTGAGCGTAGGCCGGTATTGCTGCGAAACAGAAGAGAACGGCGAGCAGGTGGCGATTCATGGTGGCCTGTGTAGCACAGGAAAGTTGCAGAACATAAGCAACCAAAAGCCGTTTTTTTCAGTACAGCCGACGTTTCGCGTTTCCGATGTCCGGGAGACGCGCCGGCTGAAGAAGGAAAGCAGTCCTTTTTTGAAAAAAGGACCAAAAAACTTTTACCACCTCGCCTCTGCAGCAGCCGGGTGCCTTTAGACGAACCCGAAAAGCTACATCGTCGTGGAAGACAAAAGTTTTTTGCTTCTTTTTTTCAAAAAAGAAGGCCTTGCTTGCCTACTTAGCTTCCCTCCGCCAAGCCGCCACCACGAGGCCGAGCAACAACGGCAAAGCCGCCCAGGCCGGCAGGAGCGGCACGGAATTTACCCCCGTCACCAGATGCGCGTCCCGGTGCCGCAGACCGATCCATCCGGCGCCATAAGCCACGTCCGTGGCGCCGACACGCCGCAGTTCCGGGATGCCGCGCCCCAGCCAGGACACGCCGCCGCCCGTGGCCACGGCGAGCTTGCGCACGCGGTCCGCCGTTGCGCGCAGGTCGGCGTATTCCAGCGGGTTGTCCAGGCCGACGGCGGCGTAAGCCAGCCTCGTGCCGTCGCTGACCTGCCACACGCCGGGAGAAGCGGCATCGAGGCTTGCCACCACGCGGCCGGCGCCGGCGGGTGCCAGCACCAGGCTTCGCTTGGCGCCTTCGGGTGGGGTGACCGTGACCGTGCCCGCGGCGCTGCCGGAGACGGATTGGCGCTCCACCTGCAGGCGGCCGGCCTGGATGCGGGCGGTCAGCCGCTCCTCGTCCAGGTCCGGTTCCTTCATCAGCCAGTGCGCGGCGCGGCGCAGCAGCTCCGCCTGCGGGCCGCCGCCCCCGCCTGGCAGAGATGACTGGCCGCGCGACCACAGCCAGATCTGGTCGCTCATCAGCATGGCGACGCGGCCCTGGTCCACGTGGCTCAGGATCAGCAAAGGCGCCTTGTTCGGGCCGGTCATCAACACCTGGCCGGAGACGTCCTCCGGCTGGATGGCGCGATACCACGGGCCCCAGCCCGGAGCGTTCGGGTCCGCGGCGAGGCCTTGGGTCACCGGGTGGCGCGTGCCGAGTTCGGTGACCTGGGGGGTGAAGGCGCCGGTGAGCAGGCCCTGGCCTCCGTTGCCCTGGCCCTGGTCGTCGCGCTTGTCGTCGCCGCCTTGCGGGGCGTGGGCGGGCAGCACGTCACCCAGCGGCGTCTGGTCCAGGCTGCGGGCGCCGGCGAACTCGGGGCCGGCTACCAGAAGCAGGGCGCCGCCGTGGCGCACGTAGTCGGCGATGTTGCGCAAATAGATGTGCGGCAGGATGCCGCGGTCGGTGAAGCGGTCGAGGATGATCAGGTCGAAGCCGGACAGCTTGTCCTGGAACAGCTCGCGGGTGGGAAAGGCGATCAGCGCCAGCTCGTTGAGCGGCGTGGTGTCGTCCTTCTCCGGCGGGCGCAGGATGGTGAAGTGCACCAGGTCCACGGCCGGGTCGGATTTCAGCAGGCGGCGCCAGGTGCGCTCGCCCTGGTTCGGCTCGCCGCTGACCAGCAGCACGCGCAGCCTGTCGCGCACGCCGTTTACCTCCACCACCGCCTGATTGTTCAGCGGCGACGCCTCGCCAGGCACCGGGTCGGTGGCAAGCTTCACCAGCGTGCGGCCCTCGCGGGTGATCTCCACCGGAACGCTCTGCACCTCGCCCGGCGTGACCTGGATGTGGTCAGGCGGCTGGCCGTCCACCTGCACGGCCAGCGTGGCCGGGCCGGGCGGCGCGCTGCCCGGCGGCCCGAGGTCCTCCACGGCCACGCGCAGCATCAGCGTGCGGCCGACGATGCCGTAGCCGGGCGCCTCGATCACCCGCACCCGCCTGTCCCATTCCTCGCCCTGCGCGGGAATCAGCACGTTCAGCGGTGCGGCAACGCTGGCGGGGTCGGCTGGCAGGTCGTGTATCTGGCCGTCGGTGATGGCCACGATGCCGGAGAGGCGGTCGGCGGGGATGTCGGCCAGGGCCTGGCGCACGCCGGCCCAGAGCAATGTGCCGTCATGGCCGGACTCCGGCACGGTGATGTGGCGCAGCTCCAGCCCGGGCAGGCGCGTGGCCCGTGCGGTGAGCGAGGCGGCAGCCTTGGCGGAGAGCGCGGCGCGGTCGCCGACCTGCATGGAGGCGGAGCCGTCGGTGACGAGCAGGGCGATGTCGGACAGGCCCTGGCGTGTTTCCTGGACCAGGGTGGGGCCGGCGAGCCAGGCGAGCAGCACGGCGAACGCGGCGCTG
>CAHJWU010000190.1 GCA_903643085.1 Rhodospirillales bacterium | reverse complement strand
CACGCGCCGCGGGGCCGGACGATCCGGCGTTGGTGCTGCACACCTCCGGCACCACGGCGCGGCCGAAGATCGTGCCGCTGACGAACGCCAACGTCGTGGCCTCCGCGCGCAACATCGCCCACGCGCTGGCCCTGGCGCCCTCCGACACCTGCCTGAACGTCATGCCGCTGTTCCACATACACGGGCTGATCGCCGCGGTGACGGCCTCGCTTTCCGCCGGTGCCGCCGTGTCCTGCACGCCGGGGTTCAACGCGTTCAAGTTCGCCGAGCTGCTGGGTGAGGTGCGCCCCACCTGGTACACCGCGGTGCCGACGATGCACCAGGCCATCCTGATGCGCATGCGTTCCAACCCCGCGCAGGCGCGCGCGGCCAGCCTGCGCTTCATCCGCTCCTCCTCCGCCTCGCTGCCGCCGCCTGTAATGGCCGAGCTGGAGGAGGTGTTCGGCTCTCCGGTGATCGAGGCCTACGGCATGACGGAGGCCGCCCACCAGATGGCCAGCAACCCGCTGCCGCCGCGCGCGCGCAAGCCCGGCGCGGTGGGTGTGGCCGCCGGACCCGAGATCGCCATCATGGACGACGACAACATCATCCTCAAGCAGGGCGAGGTGGGCGAGGTGGTGATACGCGGCCCGAACGTGACGCCCGGCTACGACAACAACCCCTCGGCAAACGCGAAGGCGTTCACCGATGGCTGGTTCCGCACCGGCGACCAGGGCAAGCTCGACGAGGAGGGCTACCTGTTCCTCACCGGCCGCCTGAAGGAGCAGATCAACCGCGGCGGCGAGAAGATCAGCCCGCTGGAGGTGGACAACGTGCTGCTGGACCACCCCGCGATCGCCCAGGCCTGCACCTTCGGCATCCCGCACGACAAGCTCGGCGAGGAGGTGGGCGTCGTCGTCGTGCTGCGCCCCGAGATGGCGGCGAGCGAGGCGGAGATACGCGATTTCGCGTCGCAGCGGCTGGCCGCCTTCAAGGTGCCGCGCCGCGTGCTGGTCATGGACGACATCCCGAAGGGCGCCACCGGCAAGGTCCAGCGCATCGGGCTGGCGGCCAAGCTCGGCCTGGCGCCGCAAGACGCCGCCTGATGCCCAGCATCTGCGTGTTCGGCGCCGGTGCCATAGGCGGCCTGCTGGTGGCCCGGCTGGAAGCGGCGGGCACGCCCGTCTCCCTGGTGGCGCGCGGCGCGCATCTGGCGGCGGTGCAGCAGGACGGGCTGGTGCTGCACTCCGGCGGCGAACGCGTGGTGACGCGACCCAACGCGGTGCCGCATGGCGACGCCATCGGCCCGCAGGACTACCTGATCCTGACGCTGAAGGCGCACTCGGTGGAGCCGGCCTTGCCGCAGCTGGCACCCCTGGTGGGACCGCACACCACGATCGTGACCGCGATCAACGGCGTGCCGTGGTGGTACAGCCACGGCCTGCCCGAGCCGTTCGGCGGCCGCAGGGTCCTCTCCGTGGACCCGACCGGCACCCTGTCCGCGGCGCTGCCGCCGGCGCAATGCCTGGGCGCCATCGTCTATCCCGCCGCCACCATCCACGCGCCGGGCGTGATCCACCACAGCTACGGCGACCGCTTCAGCCTGGGCGAGCCGGACGGCACGCGCTCGCCGCGCGCCAACGCGCTGTCTGCCCTGCTGATCGCCGCCGGCCTGAAAGCCCCGGTCCGCCCACGCATACGCGACGAGCTGTGGGTGAAGCTGTGGGGCAACATGGCATTCAACCCGATCAGCGCGCTGACCACGGCCACGCTGGACGTGATCACCGCCGACCCCGGCAGCCGGGCGGTGGCGCACGCGATGATGCTGGAGGGCCAGGCGGTGGCCGAGGCGCTGGGCATCAAATTCGCCATCGACGTGGAGAAGCGCATCGACGGCGCGGCCGAAGTGGGCCACCACAAGACGTCCATGCTGCAGGACATGGAGGCGGGCCGCCCGCTGGAGATCGAGGCGATACTCGGCGCCGTGGTGGAGATGGCCGGCTGGGTTGGCGTGTCGGCCCCGCTCAGCCAGGCCATGCTGGCGCTGGTCCGCCAACGTGCCGCCATGCGCCACACCAGTTGAAAGCGATGCCGTGACCGCAAGCGAAACCAGACTTTCCCGGCCGGGCGTGCGAGCTGGGCGTGAAAGCAAGCAAGGCCTTCTTTTTCGAGAAAAAGAAGCAAGCTTTTATTCCGGCTGTCGCGGATTTTTCCACGAAGCCGCGACGGCGGAGTCAAAAGTTTTTTGGTTCTTTTTCTCAAAAAAGAATTGCTTGCTTCCTGTCCGCTCTCATCCAGACCGGGAATAACCATGTCCGCGCTCAGGTTACGCTGGGGCCAGTTGATCATCGGCATACTGTGCATGGTGATGATCGCCAACCTGCAATATGGCTGGACGCTGTTCGTGCTGCCGATCGGCAAGGCCACCGGCTGGAGCCGCGCCGCCATACAGGTCGCCTTCACCGTGTTCGTGCTGTGCGAGACCTGGCTGCTGCCGCTCGAAGGCTACGTGATAGACCGGATCGGGCCCAAGCTGACGGTGTGCGCCGGCGGCGTGCTGATCGGCGCCGCCTGGGTGCTGGACAGCGTGGCCGCGTCGCTGAGCGTGCTGTACGTCGGCTCGGCGCTCGGCGGCGTCGGCTCCGGCTTCATCTACGGCGCCACCGTCGGTAACGCCATCAAGTGGTTCCCCGACAGACGCGGCCTGGCCGCCGGCCTGACAGCGGCCGGTTTCGGCGCCGGCTCCGCCATCACGCTGGTGCCGGTCTCCAACATGATCGCCCGCAGCGGCTACCAGCACGCGTTCCTGTTCTTCGGCCTGCTGCAGGGGATCGTCGTGGTCATCGCCGCGCAATTGCTGCGGCCCCCGCCCGGCGCGGACAGGTCGCGCACCACGCCGCTTTCCTCCAGCGGCATGACCGCCGTCCGCCCGTCCCGCCTGCATGACATCACGCGCGACTACAGGCCCGGCGAAGTGGCACGCGAGCCGGTGTTCTGGCTGATGTATCTGATGTTCGTCCTGGTCGGCGCCGGCGGGCTGATGGCCACGGCACAGCTCTCGGTGATCGCCACCGATTTCGGCGTGGCTAAAACCCCGGTCACGCTGCTGTTCCTGACCATGCCGGCGCTGACGTTCGCGCTCGCCATCGACCGCGTGCTGAACGGACTGGCACGCCCGTTCTTCGGCTGGGTGTCGGACCATATCGGCCGCGAGAACACCATGTTCATCGCGTTCCTGCTGGAAGGCCTGGGCATCCTCGTCCTGGCCTGGCAGGCCGCCAACCCCGTGGCCTTCGTGGTGCTGACCGGCGTGGTGTTCTTCGCCTGGGGCGAAATATACTCGCTGTTCCCCGCCACCTGCGGCGACACGTTCGGCCGCAAGTTCGCCGCCACCAATTACGGTCTGCTCTACACGGCGAAAGGCACCGCCGCTCTGCTGGTGCCGCTCGCGAGCCTTTTGCGCGAGGCGACCGGAACCTGGCTGGCGGTGCTCTATTTGGCCGCCGGCGTGAACCTGCTGGCGGCCGTGCTGGCGTTATTTGTTCTGAAGCCGCTCCGGCGTGCGTTCATCGGGCGTTCGATGACGGCGCGTGCGGAGGAGCGTATCGCCGCGGCGCGGGGGCCGCTGCCTTCGGTTTGACCATGTCAGGAAGGCAGGCAAGGCCTTCTTTTTTGCGAAAAAGAAGCAAAAAACTTTTACTTTCCCGCGTATGCACCGGCCGTTTGCTTCGAAACGCCGATCGTTTCAGCCGCCGGTTGCCAGACTGACGACGATCCTGCCGAGCGCTCCCAGCAGCAGGACCGCGCTGGCGAGGAACTGGATCAGGAAACCGGTGCTCCGCTTGGCAGGTGCGGCCATGTAGCCGGTGGCGTAGAGCAGCCGCCCGACGATCCAGACGACACCCAGGCCGGCCGCGACCAGCTCGTTCCAGTAGATCGCGAACAGCCAGAGGCTCGCCAGGAAGATCGGCAGCCACTCCAGGGTGTTGGACTGCACGCGTATCGCGCGCTCCAGCACCGCATCGCCGGTCATCGCGGGCGCGCTGATGCCGGACTTGGCGCGCGCGCGCGCCACCTGCAGGCTCATCGCGAAATACAGCAGCAGCGCCACCAGCGTGACCAAAGCGGTCCAACGATGTCCCATCATCACGATCGCCCTCCCTTGCACGCGGCGTGCGGCATTGGCTGGTTCGCTACGAGGCTAAAACAAGGAAAGCAAGCAAGGCCTTCTTTTTTGCAAAAAGAAGCAAAAAACTTTCACTCCCCCCCCATTTGCACCAGCCGTGTGTCGCCCGCGAGCACGCGCCTCGCAGCGTCGTGGAAGCAAAAGTTTTTTGCTTTTTTTTTCTAAAAAGAAGGCCTTGCTTACTTTACTGCCGCCTGAGAACCAACGCTCCCATCAAAGCCGACACCAGAGAACCGCAGAACACCGCGAGCTTGATCCCGTCATGCAGGTCGGTGCCGCGGAACGCCAGGTCGCCGATGAACAGGCTCATGGTGAAACCGATGCCGCACAGCAGGGAGGCGCCGTAAAGCTGGGCGGTGCCCATGTTCGGCGGCAATCGCAGTATGCCGGCCCAGCGCCCCAGCATGGTGGCGCCGAACACGCCCACCTGCTTGCCCACGCACAGCCCGAGAAACACGCCGAGCGGCCCTGGCGTGAGCAGCAGGCCCGGCTTGATCGTGGCGAACGCCAGGCCGGCATTCGCCAAGCCGAACAGCGGCAGTACGACGTAGCCGACCACCCCTTCCAAAGCGTGTTCCAGCCGCGCGGCTGCCTGAGGCGGCAGCAGGAAGGCGAGCGCCACGCCGGCGAGGGTCGCGTGCACGCCACTGTTATAGACCAGCAGCCAGAGCGCCGCGCCGCCTGTCAGGTAAGGCCACAGGCGCGCGACTCCGGCGCGACGCAGCGCCAGCAGGGCGGCGCAGAGCAGCATGGCGGCGCCCAGCACCGGCCAGGCGAGGCCGTGGCTGTAGAACAGCGCGATCACACCGATGGCGCCGAGGTCATCCAGTATGGCCAGCGCGGTCAGGAACACGCGTATGGCGGCGCCGGCGCGCTCGCCAAGCAGGCGCAGCACGGCCAGGGAGAACGCGATGTCTGTGGCCACCGGCACCGCCCAGCCGCGCGCCGTGGCGGCGTTGGCGTGGTTCAGCGCCAGGTAGATGACGGCCGGCACCGCCATTCCGCCGAGGGCTGCGATGCCCGGGGCGGCCATGCCGCGCAGGCTGGCCAGGTGGCCATGCGTCATCTCGCGCCGGATTTCCAGGCCGGCGAGCAGGAAGAACAGCGCCATCAGGCCGTCATTGGTGAAGCTGGCCACGGTGATGCCGGTGCCGTGGACCGCCACCCGGGCGTGCAGGACGCGCGCGTATCCGGCGGCCCAGCCGGAGTTGGAAAGGACCAGCGCGGCCAGCGAGGCGAACATCAGCAAAACGCCGCCGGCGGCCTCGCTGCGCATGAAATCGGCGAAGCGGCGGCTCACGGGGCCGGCAACGCAGGGCGGCGACGCGGCGTTTGGGTGGCACAATCCAGACGGGAGCGGCCATGCCTGACGATCTGCACGCCGCGTGGCCCCCGCTCGCGGCCGCCGAATGGCCGGGGCTGATGCGCGCCGGCGATTTCGCCGCCGCCTGGCGCATCAGCGACGCCGTTCTGGCGGCGCGCGACCCCGCCACGCGCGACGCGCCGGGTACGCCGTATCACGAGCGCTGGGTGTGGGACGGCACGGAGCCGGATGGCCGGCGGGTGCTGGTGCGCTGCTATCACGGGCTGGGCGACACGCTGCAATTCGTCCGCTTCCTGCCGGCGCTGCGCGCGCGCGCAGCGCACGTGACGCTGGAATGCCAGAAGGAGCTGTGCGGCTTGCTGGCCTGTCTGCCGGGCGTGGACCGCCTCGTGGCCTTCGATACCGCGAACCCGCTGCCCCGATCGCCCTGCGACATCGAGGTGATGGAGCTTGCCCACGTGCTGCGCGCCGGGGCAGACGCGGTTGCCGCGCCAGTGCCGTACCTGACGCTGCCGCCACACCGCCTGGCCCGCGGCCGGCAGCGCGCGGGCGGTCATACGGCCCTGTGCTGGCGCGCCGGCGACTGGGACCCCGACCGTTCCGTGGCTCTGCCGGATCTGTTGCGTGCCTTGGGGGATTGCGGGCGCTACGTAAGCCTGCAGCGCGGCGCCGCCTCGGCCGAGGCGGAGCCTGCCTGGTTTGCCAACCCGTTCGACGATGACTGCGACGTTATGGAGACCGCGGCGCTGATCTGCGGCGCGGATCACGTGGTGACGGTCGATACGATGGTGGCACACCTCGCCGGTGCGCTTGGCTGTGCGGCGACCGTGCTGCTGAAGCGCGATCCGGACTGGCGTTGGGCGGCGACGGCCGGGCGTTCGGTTTGGTATCCTTCGTTAAGACTGCAGGGAAGTAAGCAAGGCCTTCTTTTTTGAAAAAAAGAAGCAAAAAACGTTTGCTCCGCTGTCGCGAACTTCTTCCCCGACGCGCGCCGGGGAGATAAAAGTTTTTTGCTTCTTTTTTTCAAAAAAGAAGGCCTTGCTTGCCTACTCCCCATAAGCCGCGAAATGCGGATTGCGATACTCCGCCTTTCCATACACAAAAGCCCCACCCTGCAAAGTCTGCACCCGCCCACCCGCAGAT
>CAHJWU010000189.1 GCA_903643085.1 Rhodospirillales bacterium | reverse complement strand
TTCCGACAGGAGGTCCGTCAGCCGGTCCGCGGCCCCCGCCGCGCGCTGCATCTCGCCCCACAGTTCGGACAGCGTGCCGCCGGCGCCGGCCAGCATCACGGCGTAGAACACGAAAGCGGCGAGGTCGCCGCCGGTCATGCGCCCGGCAATCACGTCCTGCCCGCCGACCCAAAGGCTGAAGGTGATGGCGCCGAAGCCGAGCAGGATGACCACGAGTATGAGCAGCGCGCGCGTACGTATGCGACGCACCGCCGCAGTGACGGATTGCTCGATACGTTCGGAGAACAGCCGTCGATCGACCGGCTCGTGGGTGAAAGCCTGCACGGTGGAGAGCGCGGTCAGCGTCTCCTCCGCATAGGCACCAAGGTCGCCGATGCGGTCCTGTGCCAGGCGGGACAGCTTCTTCTCGCGACGGCCGAAGGCGATGAGCGGCACCACGACCAGGGGGACGACCAGCACCACGATGCCGGCGAGCTTGGCACTGGTGGCGATCAGCAGGGCCAGCGCGCCGACCGCCATCAGCAGGTTGCGTATCCACATGGAGATGGCCGATCCGACCAGCGCCTGCAGCACGCTTACGTCGGCCGTCATGCGCGAGAGGATGTCGCCCGTGCGCGCCGTCTCGAAATAGCCGGGCGAGAGGGAGATGACGTGGTTGTAGAGGGCGCGGCGCAGATCGGCGCCCACGCGCTCGCCAAGCCAGGAGATCAGCGAAAACCGGACATAGGTCGCCCCGGCCAGGGCGGCCACGACAGCGAACATGCCGATTGCCGCCATGTTGAGCGAGGCGGGGCTGTGATTGCCGAAGCCGCTGTCTATCAGGTGGCGCAGGCCCTGGCCGATGCCGAGCACCAGGCCGGCGGCGACCAGCAGCGACAGGCTGGCGCCGGCCACATGCCAACGATACGGCCGCACGAAAGGCAGGAGCAGCCCCAGCGAGGAGGGTGAGGGGCGGCGCTTCGGCTCGGAGATCATCTGTCGTCCTGTGCTGCCGCCCAGGCGGGCGGGCGGCGTTCGAGAAAGG
Source organism: Rhodospirillales bacterium (assembly GCA_903643085.1). GTDB lineage: Bacteria > Pseudomonadota > Alphaproteobacteria > Acetobacterales > Acetobacteraceae > BOG-908. The sequence goes on along the minus strand of CAHJWU010000189.1, from coordinate 5,614 downwards.
CGGCCACGCCCTCGCGGCCGTCCGGCATGGCCCGCTGTGCCGCGATACGGCGGCCCGTCTCCGCGGTCAGGAGATCGTCCACCTGGCGGCCCTCGCAGAGGAACACAAGCGACTTGGCCTCCGCCTGGGCCTGCGCGGAACCGGCGAGCAGTGCAGAGATCAGCGCGTCACGCGCCGCTTCAAGTCCGTCTGATGGCGCCACTTCATGCACCAGGCCGATCTGCTGTGCACGCTGTGCGGTGAAAACTTCCGCCGTGAGGAAGTATCGCCGCGCCTGACGCGCACCGATCGCGTTTATGACGTAGGGGCTGATGGCGGCCGGGATCAGGCCGAGCCTGACTTCGCTCAGGCAAAACTTTGCGGTGTCGGCGGCCACCACGACGTCACAGCACGCGACCAGGCCGACCCCACCGCCGTACGCGCTGCCCTGGACCACGGCGAGCGTCGGCTTGCCCAGGCGATCCAGGGTGCGCATGAGGCAGGCGAGGTTGGCGGCATCTGCGATGTTTTCGGCTTGGGTGTAATTGGCCATGCGCTGCATCCACCCAAGGTCGGCGCCGGCTGAGAAGCTGCGTCCCGTGCTCGCCAGCACGAGGAGGCGGGTGGCCGGGCTGCGGCCTAATTGGTCCAGCGTATCGGTAAGTCTGGCGATCAGCGCATCGTCGAACGCGTTGTGCCTGGAGGGATTGTCGAGCGTCAGCGTGGTGACGCCACGCGTATCTGTGTCGGTCCGGATCATGGAGCGCCTTGCGTCGAAGGACGTTGCGAAGCAAGAAAGGCCTTCCTTTTTAAAAAGAAGCAAAAAACTTTTGTTTCCACGCGTTTTATAGCTGACTGGCTTTTCGGAAATATCCGAAACGCTATGTATGGAGCGGTCTTTTCAAAGAAGGACTGCTCGCTTCTGCCATCAATCGGAGTCAACACCGTCTAGCGTCATCCAGCAAAATACGACGCGACGATTTCCTCGCTCACACATTCCAGCGTGTCCGGCTTCCAACGCGGCGCACGATCCTTGTCGATCACCGCCGCACGCACGCCCTCGACAAAATCGTGGCTGCGCATGCAGGACACGGCAAGCACGAGCTCCTGCGCCAGCGCCTGGTCCAGGTCACGCATCGCCTCGGCTTCCCGCAACGCGCGCAGAGTAACCTTCAGCGAAGAGGGCGACCTGGCAGAGATCTCCGCTGCCGCGGCCAGCGCGGCCGGATGGCCGCTGGCGTGCAGCGCGTCCCGTATCAGCTCTAGTGTGGAGTGGCGGTAGCAATCGTCCATCCAGGCACGGTCGGCGCCCAGGGCGGCTGGAGGCGGCGGTTCGGCAGCCGCGTCCAGACACGCAGCAGCTGCAGCCTTCGTCTCGCAGGCGCATAGTCGGGTGATCAGATCGGGCAGGGCGGCGGAAGAGACGTAATAATCGGCAAGCCCGGCCAGTATGGCGTCGGCCGCTCCGATCCGTGCGCCCGTCAACGCCAGATGCAGGCCCAAAGGCAGCTTGCGGCTCAGCAGCCAGGTGGCGCCCACGTCGGGAAACAGGCCGATGCCGGTCTCCGGCATGGCGAGCATGGTGCGCTCCGTCACCAGGCGGTGGCTGCCATGGGCAGACACGCCGACGCCGCCGCCCATCACCACGCCGTCCATGAACGCCACGTAGGGCTTGGGAAACGCCGCGATCCGCGCGTTCATCCGGTATTCCGCAGCGAAGAACGCGGCAGGCACACGCAAATCGCCGGCACGCGCCGCGTTGTACAGGACCCTGATGTCGCCGCCGGCGCACAGCGCCCGTCCACCGGCGCCATCGACGATCACCAGCACCACCGCGGGGTCGTCGGCCCAGCCGGCAAGTGCCGCATCGATGGCCTCGCACATCTTCTGTGTCAGGGCGTTCAGCGCCTGCGGCCGGTTCAGCGTGATCCGGCCCGCATGCCCCTCGATGCGTGTCTCGACCTCCTCCATGGCTCAGGCGAGGCCCGCAGATTTCAGCAGCGCGCGCGCCACGATCACCCGCATGATCTCGTTGGTGCCCTCGAGTATCTGGTGGACGCGCAGGTCGCGCACGATCTTCTCCACGCCGTACTCCGCCAGATAGCCGTAGCCGCCATGCAGCTGCAGCGCCTGGTTGGCCACGTTGAAGCCGGTATCGGTCACGAAACGCTTTGCGCTCGCGCACAGCATGCCGGCGTTCGCGGCCTTTGCATCGAGCGCACCTGCCGCGCGCCACAGGATGCTGCGGGCCGCTTCCAGTTCCGTGCTCATGTCGGCAAGCCGGAACTGCAGCGCCTGGAAATCGGCCAGCTTCTGTCCGAACGCGCGCCGTTCGCCCAGATAGGCCAGCGACTTCTCGAGTGCGGACTGCGCACCCCCCAGCGAACAGGCGGCGATGTTCAGCCGACCGCCATCCAGGCCCGCCATCGCCATCCTGAAGCCGCTGCCCTCCTCACCCAGGCGACGGGACGCCGGCACGCGCACCCCTTCCAGGATCACCTGGCGGGTCGGCTGCGCGTTCCACCCCATCTTGCGCTCGTTGGCTCCGAAGCTCAGCCCCTTGTCGCCGAGCTCCACCAGGAACGCGCTCACGCCGGCCGCGCCCGGCCCGCCGGTGCGCGCCATCACCACGTACACATCGGCGGCGCCGGCCCCAGAGATGAACTGCTTAACCCCGTCCAGCACGTAGTCGCCGCCATCAGGCCGCGCCCGGGTTGAAAGCGCTGCGGCATCCGAGCCGGAGCCCGGCTCGGTCAGGCAATACGCGCCCAGACGATCCATCCGGCACAGACCGGGCAACCAGGCCGCGCGCTGCGCCGCGCTGGCAAAGCGGTCGATCATCCAGGTGACCATGTTGTGTATGCTGATATAGGCCGCCACCGCCGGGCAGCCGGTGCTCAGCGCCTCGAAGATCAGCGCCGCATCGAGCCGTCCCAGCCCGGAGCCGCCATGCTCCTCTCCCACGTAGATGGCGGCCATGCCCAGTGCGGCACTCTGCCTGATCACATCGACCGGAAAGTGCTTCTCCGCATCCCAGCGCAGCGCGTGCGGCGCCAGGTGGGTGTCGGCAAAGCCGCGTGCCATGTCCATGATTGCGCGCTGGTCCTCGCTCAGCGTGAACGCCGCCGCTGCCGCCATCGGCATCATGCTGTCCATAAAGGCCTCCTCCGCCATCTTGCCTGTACCGTGTGCCACTCCGGAATGTGGGCGGCAAACGCAGCGCGCCAGAGCCGCGATCCAGTGTCTGGCACGAGGATGCGGCAGGAACCGATGGGCTGCTAGACCGGTTCGGGCACAATCCCGAAGGCTGCCAGAAAAACCGGCTCGCCATAGTCGCCCGCTTCCTCATCGGCCACCATCTTGACCACGTGTCCACCAATCACCGAACCGGATGCCATGGCCTTCTCCGCACGTCGTTCGCCTTCCGCCGCATTGCGGCAGGGCACGGGTGCGCCAGGCGTGACCGCGCCACGCTTGCATCTTGTATAAGGAAGAAAGACAATCCGTTCAGTGCTCGCCATGATTAACCAGGATCCTCATCAAGCTGTTTCCGCAGCCCCTGTAGCATGAACACGTGTTTGCAGCGGAAAGGCCGGTTGCATACACTATTTCATCTTGCCAGCGTGGGTAGCCGCCTGTCATAAGCCCGCCTCCCGCACGCCAGACTGTTTCGGGCAGGCGCGTGCTGGCGTTCAAATCGGGCGGCCGGCGCGCTCCAGGTCGGCGCCGGTTCGCCCCAGGAGCAGCTATCGTGTCTCAGCCTTCCTTGCGGATCACCCATTTCGAGGCGCAGACCCCGCCCGCCGACTACGTCTTCGACGTGTGGAATCCGCTCGAGGACGAATACGAGCGTGTGCCGACCTTCGAGGACGGCATGGAGCGCGTGCAGCGTATCGCCCAGGCGGTGCGCGAGATGTGGGTGAGCAAGGACGACCGGCTGGCCACGCTGAACAGCCCGCCGGCGCCGGTCCCCGGTGAAGAATTCGCCGAGCTTCGCGTGACCGCCCAGGCGCAGCGGAGTTACGACATACGCAGCTTCGACAGTCCGGAATGGAGCCATTTCCGCGGCTATATCAGCCAGGCGGCGGAGCGCATCAGCGGCGAAGTCGGCTTCGTGCTGGCGCCGTCCCTGAAGCCGGCACCTCCGGCGCAGCGGGCGCAGGCGAAGTCGGCGTAAGAAAACAGGGCCTTCTTTCGTGAATGAAGGAAGCAAATCTCTGTCACAACGCCTGCGCAATCGCGCTAGTTGTGCCGATAGAACTGCTGGCAAAACCTGGGACGCCATTGCGCAGGCGCCAGGAGTAGAAGTTGTTTGCTTCTTTTTTCAAAAAAGAAGGCCTCCCCTTACTGTCTCTGATTGCTGACCAGCGGGTTCAGATTATAACTGAACCCCCAGTTCACCGGCACGAACTGCTGGAAATGCTGGTTGAACCACACGTAGACCTGCGCGATCCCGGTGCGCGGCACGTAGACCACGTCGAACGGCGCCAGCGCCACGTCGGCTGCGGGGTTGGTCCCGGTCATCGCCGCGCGGTAGTCGACAGACAGAACGAGCGGATTGTTGCCGGTCTGGTGGCGCACGATGAACACGTGGCTGTCATCGCCCGTGACGCGCAGGCCGCCCGCGCGCGCCACCGCCTGCAGCAGCGTCAGGGTCGGTCCCTGCGTCGTGAACTCGCCTGGCGAAGCCACGTCGCCCGCGACGTAGACCCGCGCGGGCGAGGCGCTCTTCACCTCGAGGGTGAGCCGCGGGTCCTTCAGCTCAGCGGCGTAGGCGCCGCGCAGCTCGGCGGCGATCTCGTCAGGCGTGCGCCCGGCGGCCTGCACGGATTGCACGAGCGTGGTGCCAAGCCTGCCGTCTGGCCGCACGGTGACGTCCTCGTCCAGTTCCGGCGCGGTGTAGAGCCGCACGCCGAGCACGTCGCCCACCTGCACCAGATAGGCTGCTGGCGACGCGGCGAGCGGTGCGGGCGCCAGGTCGCGCGCTGTGGGGGCACAGGCCGCGACACAGCACGCGAGCGCAGACAAGGCAAGGCGGACAGGGCTACGCACGGGCGGCACCATCGACCTCGCCGCCGCGGACGGCTTCCACGAGTGGCACGCCCGTGGTGCCAGGATGAGCCTGCAAGTAGGCGGCCGTGTCGAACCAGGGCCCGGGGTCGGCGCCGCGCGGGCCACCGACGAGCAGGTAATGGAACGCAGGGTCGAGGGCCGCGCCTTCAGAGAGCGCCGGGTTGGAGGCGACGTACCATGCCGCGTCGAAGAGCGGGCTGTTGCGGACCAGGGCGGCATCCGCCAGCAGCCAGGCGTCCGGCTCCGCCACACGCCGGCGCCTCAGCCGAGCAAGCAACTTGCGGCGCGGCAGCACAGGCAACGTGATCTCCGGCAGGTCGGGCGCGCGCAAGGCGTTCAGCGCGGGCAGGTCGCGCGCCAGGGCTGCCAGGGTGTTGCGGCTGCCAGCGGCCGCCTCCAGCCTCACCCAGTTCCGCAGGCCGTCCCAGCCGGTGTTGCGCGAATCAATATCGATAAAGACCTGCAGCCCATTGGCGATATCGTCGAAGAAGTTCGAGCCGAGCGTGAAGGTGGTGTAAGAATAGATGTTGTTGCCGCCATTCAAGTGGCCGAGCAACGTCTT
>CAHJWU010000188.1 GCA_903643085.1 Rhodospirillales bacterium | reverse complement strand
GTCGCCAGGACCACGGGGCGGCCGGCCGCCTCCGCCTCCAGCAGCGACGCCAGGGTGGCCGGCGTCATGCCCCGGCGCGCACCGCTTCGACGAACACCTCCATACTGCCGCCGCAGGGCAGGCCCACCTCCCAGGCGCGTTCGTCGGAGACGCCGTAGCGCAGGGTTTGCGGCAGGCCGGTGCGTATGACCTCTTCCGCGGCCTCCACTACGGCGCCTTCGACGCAGCCGCCGCTGACGGAGCCCGCCATGCGGCCGTTCAGGGTGATGGCCATGCGGCTGCCGGGCGGCCGCGGCGAGCTGCCCCAGCTTGCGACGACCGTTGCCAGGGCGACCGTTTCACCCTCGGCGAGCCAGGCTGACACTTGTGTCAGGATGTCCATATTTGCCTCTCAACGTTGGAGGGGAAGTAAGAAAGCAGTTCTTTTTTGAAAAAAAGAACCAAAAAACTTTTGTTCCGGCTGTCGCGCCGTGGGGAGGAGTCCGCGACAGCGCGGACAAAAGCTTTTTGCTTCTTTTTCTCGAAAAAGAAGGCCTTTCTTCCTTGCCTTCCCTTCCGCGCCAAACCCGTTAACAAGCGCCCCATGCACCCCCGCGCCCGCCCAGAGATTGCCGCCATCCACCCCTACACGCCAGGCGTGGCGCAGTTGCCGGGCGCTAACCGCGTCATCAAGCTCTCCTCGAACGAGGGCGCGTTCGGGCCGCCGCCGGGCGTGGCCGAGGCGATCGCGGCGCTCGCCACGCGGCACCACCGCTATCCGGACAGCGACGCCGTGGCGCTGCGCGCGGCGATCGGCGCGCGTTTCGGACTGGACCCGGCGCGTATCGTGTGCGGCGCCGGATCGGACGACCTGCTGTTCCTGCTGTGCCACATCTATGGCGGCAAGCTGGCGGACGGCGCGTCGTCCGAGCTGATCATGACGGCGCACGGGTTTTCCATCTACGAGATCGCCGGCCGGCTGGCGGGCTGCCGCGTGGTCAAGGCGCCGGAGCGCGCGCTGACGACGGACGTGGACGCGATACTGGCGGCGGTGACGCCGGCCACGCGCCTGGTGTTCATCGCCAACCCGAACAATCCCACCGGCACCTTCCTTCCGGCGGGCGAGGCGCAGCGCCTGCGCCAAAGGCTGCCGCCCGACGTGCTCCTGGTGCTGGATGCCGCCTACGCGGAATACGTGGACCGGCCGGATTACGATCCGGGCACCGCGCTGGTGGATTCCGGCGGCGAGAACACGGTGATGACGCGCACCTTCAGCAAGATGTTCGGCATAGGCGGGCTGCGGCTCGGCTGGGCGTATGGGCCGGCCGAGATGGTGGCCAACCTGAACCGGGTGCGCGGGCCGTTCAACGTGTCGCTGGTGGCGCATGACGCCGGGCTGGCGGCGCTGGCGGCGCCCGGCTGGATCGAGCAGTCCCGCCGGCACAACGCCACCGAGCGCGCGCGGCTGACCCGCGCGTTGGACGATCTGGGCATACCGGTGACACCGAGCGAGACGAACTTCATCCTCGCCGATTTCGGCTCGGCGGCAGGGGCGGAGGCGGCGGACGCGCATCTGCGCGGGCGGGGGCTGATCGTGCGGCGCGTGGCGGGTTACGGCCTGCCCGCGCATCTGCGCATCACCATCGGCACCACCGAGGAATGCGACCTGGTGGCGGGCGCGCTCGGCGACTTTGCCGCAGCGCGGGCATGACGCCGCCGTTTCGGCGCCTGGCGCTGATCGGCTGCGGGCTGATCGGCGGCTCCATCGCGCGCGCGGCGCGGGCGCACGGGCTGGCGGACGAGATCGTGGCGACCGCGCATACCCAGGCGCTGTGCGACCGGGTGGCCGAGCTGGGACTGGCGGACCGGGTGGAGCTGTATCCGGCGCGCGCCGTGGTGGGCGCGGATTGCGTCATGTTATGCACGCCGGTGGGCGCGTACGCGGATCTGGCCACCGCGATCGCGCCGCATCTGGCGGCCGGCGCGATCCTGTCGGACGTGGGGAGCACCAAACAGTCGGTGATACGCGACGTGGGGCCGCTGGTGCCGGCGGGCGTGCATTTCGTCCCCGCGCATCCGCTGGCCGGCACCGAGCATTCCGGGCCGGATGCGGGCTTTGCCACGTTGTTCGAGGGGCGCTGGTGCCTGCTTACGCCACCGCCCGGAACGGATGCGGCGAGCGTGGCGCGCATCGAGGCGTTCTGGCGCGCGATGGGCAGCATGGTCAGCGTCATGGAGCCGGCGCATCATGACCGCGTGCTGGCGATCGTCAGCCACCTGCCGCACCTGATCGCGTTCACCATCTGCGGCACCGCGGACGACCTGGCCGACGAGACGCGCCAGCAGGTGTTGCAGTTCGCGGCTACGGGGTTTCGCGATTTCACGCGTATCGCGGCGAGCGATCCGGACATGTGGCGCGATGTGTTTCTCAACAACCGCGAGGCGCTGCTGGAGATGCTGGCGCGGTTCACCGAGGATGCGCAGGCGATGGCGCGCGCGGTGCGCTGGGGGGATGCGGGGTATATCGAGGACCGGATCGGGCGGGGGCGTAAGATACGGCGGTCCTTGATCGAGCTGAAGCAGGCCTAGGCGCGGTTCTGTGACAGCCTGAGGAAGGCAAGGCCTTCTTTTTTGAAAAAAAGAAGCAAAAAACTTTTGACTCCTCAGTCGCGCGGTGCCGCAGCCGGCGTGTTTGTCAGAAGGCACCCGCCCGCCGCAAATGCGGCAGAGACAAACGTTTTTTGCTCCTTTTTTTTTAAAAAAGGACTGCTTGCTTTCTTCAGTACCCCAGCCTGATCACGCCAAGCAGATCGGATTTCTGGTCGGTCCACAGCATCGCCGGGCCGCCCGGTGCAAGCGGCTGCCAGCCGTCACCGGCACGCAAGGCGGTCAGGTCCACGACCGGGCGCGCGAGCACCACCACCTGCGCCGTCGCCTGACGGTATAGCGAGCTTCGCGGTGGCGTGCCCATTGCCAGGGTCCGTGCCTGCAAGCCGGCGTCGGCGGCCAGCGCGCCGATCACCGGGCGCAGATCGAGCGAGCGGCTGCTGATGTGGAACAGCAGGCGTCCGCCTGGCGCCAGCTTGCGCAGGTACAGCGCCAGCGCCTCGCGCGTCAGCAGGTGCATGGGGATGCTGTCAGAGCTGAACGCGTCCAGGATCAGCAGGTCATAGGCGCCGTCCGGTGCGCCGGCGATGGTCAGGCGGGCGTCGCCGAGGATGACTTTCGGGTGGTTGCCGCAGGCCGTGAGAAAGTCGAAGTAGCGGCCGTTCCTGGCGATGCGTTCCACCAGTCCGTCTATTTCGTAGAAGGTCCAGTCCTGGCCAGGCACGGCGTAGCAGCCGAGTTCGCCGGTGCCCAGGCCGATGCCGGCCACGTGTTTGACGCTGCCGGCGGGCAGGGACCTGAAGAGTTGGCCGAACGGGCCCGCGCGGTTGTAGTAGGCCATAGGCTGCGTGGCTTCGCCGGCGGCCAGGCTGCGTGCGCCGTGCATGCTGGTGCCGTGCATCTCGATCAGGTAGCGGCCGGTGGCGTCCTGCACGTCGCGCACACGATACACGCCGAAGAAGCTGCGCGCCGTCAGCACCGCGTCCGTGGAGCCCGCCCAGGCGGATGCCAGTAGGCAGGCGGCCACGCCCAGGCCGAAGCGCACCCGCCGGGTGGAGGAGTGCAGCAGCGCCAGGCCGGGGATCAGGAAGCCGAGCACCGCCGTGGGCAGCCTCACGTGGCCGCCCTCCGACGCCATGCCGAACACGCGCAGCGCCACCCCCACCAGCGCCAGCAGTGCTGCGGCCAGCAACACGTCCCACACCAGCAGGCGGGCGGACCGGGCGTCGTCGGCAGGTTTCAGCAGGCAGGCCGCCACCAGGGCCAGCGGGTATTCCCATATGCCGGTGAAAAGCAGGGGCGCCAGCAGGGCGTTGAACAGGCCGCCGATCACGCCGCCGGCCGAGAGGAAGACGTAGAACTCCGTCAGGTCGCCGGCCGGCGGCCGCAGGCGTGCGAGTTCGCCGTGAAACACCATGCACGCCACGAACAGGCCGCCCAGATGCAGCAGCATCAGCACCGGTAGCGGCATGAAGAGGCCTGGCGACATCGTCAGCACGAGCGGGATCACCAGCAGCGGCATCGTGCGTATCATGAGCGCGTGCGGCACAGGCGGGCGCCTGGCGAAAGCGAGGATGAAGCTGAGCAGATAGAGCACGAGCGGCACCACCCAGAGCAGCGGGGCGGATGCGATGTCTGCGGTGATGTGCGTGGTGACGCCGAGGAGAAGCGAGGACGGGACCGCCGCGAGGGCCAGCCAGTGGAGACGCCGGCGCCAGGAGCGTGTGGCGCGCGGGGCCGCTGCGAACGGCGCGCGGAAAGCGGTGATTCGTAACGTCATGGCGCAGAGCAGAATGCCCGCCGCCAGCAGCAGGAACCCCCACCGCCAGGCGGCCGCCTGCGCGTCCAGTCGCAAGGCTGGCTCCAGCAGCAGCGGGTAGGCGAGCAAGGCGAGCAGGCTGCCGGCATTGCTGCCCGCGTAGAGGAAATACGGGTCGGCCGAGGCTTCCAGGCCCAGCCTGGCGAACCAGCTCTGCAACAGCGGCGCGGTGGCGGCGATGGCGAAAGCGGCGGGCCCCGCGGTGACGGCGAGCCGGCCCAGCAGCCAGAGCAGCGGCGAGCCGCCGGATGGCGGACCGGCGCCATCCATCGCCATAGGCAAAGACAGGAACGAAGCCGCGAGAATGCCGGCGTGCAGGCACACCTGTCCGCGCAACGGCAAAGCGCGGGTCAGGAGGTGCGCGTAGGCGTAACCGGCCAGCAGCACGGCCTGGAAGAACACCAGGCAGGTGCTCCACACCGATGGCGATCCGCCCAGGACGGGCAGGATCATCCTGGCGATCATCGGTTCGACCACGAACAGCAGTCCGGCGCTGACGAACATGGTCGAGGCAAACAGCACCTGGAGGGCTGCTGCCGGGACCGTCCTGCCCGGCCGATCGAGTAACGAGCCGTCCATCAGGGGCCTTCACGAATGCGACGTTGCCATGATGCGGCGCGCCGGCCTTTCTGCGAAGACATTTCGCGACCGATACGGCACGCATTGCCGCGAAGTTGCCCTCGCGCCACGTACGCATGCGGACGTACGTCCAGCTGGCCTTGGGAGTGACGTCGCGGGAGCGAGAAGAAAGCAAGGCCTTCTTTTTCGAGAAAAAGAAGCAAAAAGCTTTTATCTGCGCTGTCGCGGAACGTTGAGGGTTACGTCATTGCGACGTGCTTGGTGCGGGCGGGGTCGCGAAGCGGGCCTCTCCTTTGCAGAAGAGGGATTACCTGCTTGCTGCGGCCGCGTAGGCCGCATCCACCAGTCCTTGTCCGCGATCGTTCAGCAGGATGCCCGCACCCATGCGGTTCATCGTGTAGCCGAACGACAGCCCGGCCGCGGGGTCTGCAAAACCCACGCTGCCGCCCATGCCGACATGGCCGAACGCGCGGTCGCCGATCAGCAGGTTGTGGCCGCCGGCCTGGCGGTTGTCGATGCGTAGCATGAAGCCCGCGCCGAAGCGCATCGGCTGCAGCAGCGTGGCGTCCATGTGCGTGGCGGAGGTGCAGGTTGCCAGGCGGGCGACCGTTTCCGGCTTGAGCAGCGCGCCGCCGCCGTTCGCCAGCGGCGCGTACAGGCCGGCCAGGCCACGCGCGTTGCTGATGCCGTTGGCGCTGCCCAGTTCGGCCGCGTGCATCTCGCGCGCGTTGAAATCCGCGCCGCCGTTGTTGCCCAGGAACAGTTGCGGCAGGCTGCCCGGCTGGCCCATCACCGCCTGCAGGAAGCGCGAGCTCAGGTCGGCCTCGGCGGGGTCGCTGCCGATCATCGGCGCCACGCGCGGCTCCTCGCTTTCGGGCAGGCCGATGTGGAAGTCCAGGCCGAGCGGGCCTGCCACACGCTCCTGGAAATACGCGCCCAGCGGCTGGCCCGCGGCCAGGCGGACCATGTTACCCACGGTCCAGGCGAAGGTCAGGCCGTGATAGCCCTGGCGCGTGCCCGGCTCCCACCAGGCGGGCTCCGCGCCCACGCGCTCCACCATGTAGTCCCAGTCGGTCATCCCGCCGGGCCGGATCGGCGCGCGCAGATGCGGCACCGGGCTCGCGTGGCCCAGCATCATCGCCGTGGTGGTGCCCGCCTTGCCGCCCTGCGCGAAAGCCGGCCACAGCCTGGATGCGTCCTCATGAAGGTTCAGGCGGCCCTCCTCGGCCAGCATGTGGGCGCAGAGCGCGGTGGCGCCCTTGGTGCAGGAGAACACGATGCCGACCGTGTCGCGCACCCAGGCGCGCTGCGTCTTCGGGTCCGCCTGGCCGCCCCAGAGGTCAACCACGGGGCGGCCGTGATGGGTGATGCAGACGCTGGCGCCGACTTCGCGGCGGTGTGCGAAGTTGGCGCGGAACGTGTCGGCCACGGCGGCGAAGGCGGGGTGGTAGGTGCCTTGCAGGCGGGCGCCCTGGGGGGTGGTCTCGTCCAGCGTCAGTTCGGGCAACGCGTGTTCTCCTGGGCAGGGTAGAGAAGCAAGGCCTTCTTTTTTGAAAAAAAGAAGCAAAAAACTTTTGACACGCTGTCGCGGATCTCTCCGGTGAGTCGGCGATAGCGGAGTGAAAGTTTTTTGCTTCTTTCTTTCAAAAAAGAAGGCCTTGCTTCTCTACCACCTTA
>CAHJWU010000187.1 GCA_903643085.1 Rhodospirillales bacterium | reverse complement strand
GCCGCCGCCACCGCCGCCGGCACAGGCCGCCCAGCAGCCGCCGCTGCCGGCGAGCGTGGCCAAGACCTACCTGGTGTTCTTCGACTGGGACCGCGCCGACCTGACGGCGCGCGCACGCCAGATCGTGGCGCAGGCGGCCTCGGCGTCCACCGGCACGCAGACCACGCGCATCGAGGTCAACGGCTACACGGACCTTTCCGGCACGGCCGCCTACAACCAGCGCCTCTCCGTCCGGCGCGCCGAAAGCGTGGAAGCGGAGCTGGTGCGCGACGGCGTGAACCGCAGCGAGATCAGCATACACGGCTACGGCGAGACGATGCCGCTGGTGCAGACGGCCAAGGGTGTGCGCGAGCCGCAGAACCGTCGGGTGGAGATCATCCTCCACTAAGGCGAAGGCAGGCTAGGCTGGGGAGATGTGCCATCCCCCCGGAACTCCCGTGGTCTTTTTGGGGCGGGGCCTTTGCCAGGGCCTCGCCCCAAGTTTTGACGGGCGGTCTGGGGGTGATGGCACATCTCCCCCGGCTCTTCCTTCGAGGCCACATGCAAACCAACATCCTGCACCGCCTGGAGCCCCTGCTCACGCGCATCCCGCCGGCGCGGCGCCTGATCCTGGTGCAGTTCTTCCGCTTCGGCGTCATCGGCACGATGGGGTTCGTGTGGGACACCGCCGTGGTCTACGCCACGGCGCCGCTGGTGGGCCTCTACGCGGCCGGCGTGATCTCCTTCCTGATCGCCGGCAGCATCAACTGGCTGCTGAACCGCATCTGGACCTACCGCCACGTGCCGCACGGCGCCATGCACCGTCAGGTGCTGATGTTCCTGCTGGTCAACTCGGTCGGCTTCGTGATCAACCGCGGCATCTATTTCACCCTGATCGCCACCGAGCCGGTCTGCCGGGAATACCCGGTGATCGCCATAGGCGTGGGCGGCGTCAGCGCGATGTTCGTGAACTTCTTCCTCAGCCGGCGCCTCGTGTTCAGATGATACCGATGGACTGAACTGTTGACGCGCAGCACGCGCTCGCGCGAAGCCCCTGGACCCAGCTAGGAACAGTAGTCCGCACAACCTCAATATCAGCCTGCCAGAAAGATGCGGTCTGGGGCCTCAAGGCCCCGTTACGAAAATGCGTGCTTCGCACAACGGGTCTGGGGCAGAGCCCACACTTGCTCACGGGTCCAGACATCAGCCAACCGGCACAGCAGGAAAGGCCGTCTTCCCTGAGAAAAAGAAGCCAACAACACCCGGTTCCTGCGCCGGTCCAGCAGCCTGGTTCCCTCCGGTATCACCCGGACGCGGGGCAAGCCAACGTTCGGTCCTCTCCTTTAGAAAGGAACGGCCTGCCTGCTTCGGAGCCGTCAGCGTGAGCCGTCCGCGCGTGGCCGTGCTGATCCCCTGCTACAACGAAGAGGTGGCCATCCCCGGCGTGGTGGCCGCGTTCCGCGCGGCGCTGCCGGACGCGCGCGTCTTCGCTTACGACAACAACTCGGTGGACGGCACGACCGCCGCCGCCCGCGCCGCCGGCGCGCTGATCGGGCGCGAGGCGCTGCAGGGCAAGGGCCACGTCGTGCGCCGCATGTTCGCCGACATCGAGGCCGACATCTACGTGCTGGTCGACGGCGACGGCACCTACGACGCCACCGCCGCACCCGCGATGGTCGGGCTGCTGCGCGAGGGCAGGCTGGATATGGTGACGGCAATACGGGTGAGCGAGGCGGCGCACGCCTACCGCCGCGGCCACCGCACCGGCAACACCCTGCTCACCGGCCTGGTGGCGGCCCTGTTCGGTGCGCGCGTGACAGACATGCTCTCCGGCTACCGCGTGTTCTCGCGGCGCTTCGTCAAATCCTTCCCGGCGCTGACAGGCGGCTTCGAGACCGAGACGGAACTGACCGTGCACGCTTTGCAACTCGCCATGCCGCTGGGCGAGATGGAGACGGCTTACAGCGAACGGCCGGCCGGCTCGGCCAGCAAATTGCGCACCGTGCAGGACGGGCTGCGCATATTGCGGTTCATCCTGATGCTGGTGAAGGACGAGCGACCGCTGCCGTTCTTCTGCGCGGCGGCCATGGCGATGTTCGTGCTGGGTGTGGGCTTGGGCGTGCCGGTGATCACCGCGTTCCTGCGCACCGGACTGGTGCCGCGGCTGCCCACGGCGATCGTGTCGGCGGCTCTGGTGGCGCTGTCGTTTCTCTCTGTCGCCTGCGGGTTGATTCTGGATTCGGTCGGGCGGGGGCGGCGGGAGATGAAACGGCTGGCGTATCTGGCGGTGGGGGCGCCGGAGTGAGGCAAGGCAAGGCCTTCTTTTTTGAAAAAAAAGAAGCAAAAAACTTTTGCTCCTGCGCTTGCGGCGACGTGGTGCTCGCTGGTGATACGTAATTTTGGCCCGAAAGGCTCCGGGCAGAGTTTGTCATACCAGCCTGCTTCGACAGTGACACTTTGAAGGCATGTGCGGCGTTCGATACTTCCGGACAGCACGACACAGCTTAGCCTGCAGGAGTCAAACGTTCCTCTTCTTGTTTCACAAGACAAAGGGCTTTGCCTATTTACTTGCCGTCCGGACCGGATACGCCTGCTCCCAGCCGCCCCCAAGCGCCTTGTACAACTGCACCAGGTTCGAAGACACTGTCGTGGTGCTGTCAGCCAAGGACAACTGCGCGCTCAGCAGCGTGCGTTCCGCATCAAGCACGTTGAGGAAGTCCGCCACGCCCTGCTTGTAGCGCTCGCGCGAGAGTTTCAGGGCCAGCTGGTTCTGCGTCACCGCTTCGGCGAGCGCGTCGTGGCGGTGCTGTTCGGCGGCATAGGCGGTGAGTGCGTTGTCCACGTCGTGCCACGCCTGCAACACGGTCTGCTGGTAGTTCAGGGCGGCTTCCTGCTGCTCCACCCGGCGCAGGGCCAGCGTGGCGCGGAGGCGGCCGCCTTCGAAAATCGGTATGCTGATGGTGGGCCCGAGTCCATACTGGCGCGCCGCCCAGTTGCCCAGATCCTTGGCCTTGAGCGCCTGCAGGCCGAGGCTCCCGTCCAGCGTCACCTTCGGGTAGAAATCGGCCACCGCCACGCCGATATCGGCGGTGGCGGCGTGCAACTGCGCCTCGGCCTGGCGAATGTCGGGCCGGCGGCGGGCGAGTTCGGAGGGCAGGCCCACCGGCACGCGCGGCGGCACCGGCGGCACCGTGCCTGGCTTGACCAGTTCGGCGCGCAGGGCACCCGGCGCCTCTGCGAGCAGGAAGCTCAGCGCATTGATCGACTGAGCCTCCTGCTGCTCCAGTTGCGGCACCGTGGCCTGGGTGGTCTGCAGCTGGGCGGCGGCGTTCGCCACGTCCAGGTCGGTCGTCAGGCCGGCGCGGAAACGCTCCTGGGACAGCTTCACGGATTCCTGCTCGCTGACGATGTTGTCGCGCGCGATGGCGAGCTGGGCCTGCTGGCCGCGGAGCTGGACGTAGTCGCGCGCCACTTCGGCGACGGTGGACAGCAGCGAGTTGCGGCGCGCGTCGGCCGAGGCTTCGAGCGAGGCGTCGGCCGACTCCACCTCGCGGCGGACGCGGCCCCAGAGATCCAGCTCCCAGGACGCGTCGAAGCCGCCCTGCCAGAGGTTGAACGGGGGAATGCTGGTGCCGCCCGCGACACTGTTCGGAATGGCGCCGGAGCGGCCCGTGGTGCCGCTGGCCGCACCGCCGTTGCTGCCGAACGAGGTGGTGGTGCCGCCGCCGCCGCTGCCGCCGATGACCCCGAACACGCCCTTCTGGCTGATGCGCTCGCGCGTGTAGGAGGCGTCGCCTGTCAGCGTCGGGAACTGGTCCGCGCCGGTGATCTGGCGCTGGGAACGGCTCTCCGCCAGCCGGATGGTGGAGAGCCGCACGTTGAGGTTGGCCGCGGCCACGCGGTTCTCCAGCGAGGTCAGTTCGGCGTCGTGGAACAGGTTCCACCAGTTCGGGTCGATAGGTTCCGAGACCGGCTCGCTGATCGGCGCTGGCCGCGGCGGCGGGGCGGGCCGGCCGGCAAACCAGGTGGCGGGCGACCAGATCGCCTGCTGCCTGAAGTCCGGGCCCACGGTGCAGCCCGCCAGCAGGACGAAAGCCGCGTGTGGCAGCGCGTGCCTGAGCCGGCGAAGCGGGGTTTGTCTGCGCACGATGGCGGCTCCTGAGACGATCCGGTCACTGACGGACGCGGGAGAAAACAAGGCTGACAAGCGTGCCGCCACGGCAGGCCTGGCACGCTGACCGGACGGTTCGGTCAGTCTTGACAAGCTAGCGGCTTTGAACAGATCGTCAATCTTTCAGGAACGCCGGAATGTCCGCCGCATCCCAAACCCTGCTGCCTGATCCCGCCACCGCGCCCGAGGGCGCAGAAATGCTCAACCTCAAGCGCGTGCAGATATTGAACGGCGCCGCCAGGGTGTTCGCACAGGACGGCTACGAGGGCGCGAGCATGTCGCGCATCGCGGCGGAGGCGGGTGTCTCGAAGGGCACGCTCTATAACTACTTCACCTGCAAGGCGGAGCTGTTTGCGGATTACGTGCAGCGGGAATGCGCGCGGCGGGTGGCGCAGGTGTTCGACGACCTGGATTACGCGCGCTCGCTCGAGGACACGCTGGGCCGTATCGGCCGGCGCATGATCGCGATGCTGGTCTCCGAATCGGCGCTGGTGATCCACCGCATGGTGGTGGCGGAGGCGGAGAAGTTTCCCGAACTCGCGCGCTCGTTCTATCAGGCGGGTCCTGCGCCGGCGGTGGCGCACCTGGCCGCCTACCTGCGCCACCTCGGCACCGAGCGGCGGCTGGACGTGCCGGACCCGGTGTTCGGTGCCGAGCAGTTCTTC
This sequence comes from Rhodospirillales bacterium, assembly GCA_903643085.1. Lineage (GTDB taxonomy): Bacteria > Pseudomonadota > Alphaproteobacteria > Acetobacterales > Acetobacteraceae > BOG-908. Next base: position 1,876 of record CAHJWU010000187.1, on the reverse strand, counting down.
GCGCTGATCCAGACGCGGCTCTATCTGGAGCGGCAGTTGCGGCTGACGGACGTGCCCTCGGCGGCGCAGATGGATCATGTGGTGGAGAGCGCGGTGCGGCTGTTCCTGCGCGGCTATGCGCAGGAATAGGCAGGCGACGTCCTCTTTCTCGAAGGCAGGACTTCGCTTCCTGCCGGCGGACGTTTTGCCGGCCGCCTGTCGTGCGGGAGCACGCCTGCGTGTGACGGCGCGCAAAGTTCCTGCGTTTTTGAGTCAACGCCCGGCCCCGCTTGATGTAAGATGAGGGAATGAGCGGCCTGGACTTCATCGAGGACATCCGGATTGCGCAGTTCTGGCGCAAGCATCTGGGTGAGGTCGAGTATGTGACCCTCTACAATCCGGATGACCTCAGGCGCTGGTACGTGGCGCTGGAGACACGCGGGCCGCAGGAGATTCGCGACTACCTGATCGAGCGGACCGGCCGGCACCCTATGGGCGAGGTGACCGGCATCGTGGCGCGGGCGCCGCATCCGCCGCGCAAGATCATCGACCTCTGGCTGGACTCGCACGACAAGGTGGACGCGAGGCCGTACTGGCTCGCTTTCGCCGGCTTCCTCGTGCTGGCGTATTACACGATGACCAATTTGAGCGGCATGTTGCATCTGCCCAGCCAGACGCCGGTTCAGCTCAGCCCGCCGATTGTCGGCGGCCGGCCGCCGACTGTCGGGCAGTCGGCGCTGCCGGGGGTGGGATCGACCCTGCCGGCCAACCTGCCGGCGCCAGCATCCGTCGCGTCGCCGCCGACCGGGAGCATCAACGGGCAGCGTCATTGAGCCGCGTCCGTCTGGTGTTCGCGGCACCGGGCGCGCCGGCAACATCGCCAGGAACAGAACTTGCTGCTCTCGAGTAGCCTTCCTACCGCCCCTCCAGCCGCCGCGTGACGTTCAGCGCCGCCGCGGCCGAAAGCAGGAACGCCAGCGTCCAGTGCCCCGTCGCCTCGCGGCCCTGGTGCCACACCAGGAGCAGGAACAACAGGCTGACCCACAGCATGAGCCACAAGGTGGCCTGACCCCGTCCGGTGGCGATCACGCAGAGGGCGAAGAACACGGCGAAGCAGCCGACCGCCAGGGCGCGCAGCACGTCGAACGTGCGGCCGCCCAGCTCCGCCACCGCCTGCTGCAACGCGGCGCCGGCCTGGTCCGCCAGGGCGAAGAGCGTGGCCAGCGCGTCGTCCGGGCCGAGCGCGTAGATCAGCGCGGCCAGCACGAGGCCCACGACCCATACGATGGTGACTGTCCTGCTACGCACCCTGATCCTCCTCTCGCCATGATGCTGGCTGACAGGAACGCCTGGCAAGAAGCTGGAGCGTTTCGCCACGCAAAGGCGCGTCTCAAAAATAAAGCGGGCGTTCATCGTGCCCCTGGTATCCTGCCTCAGGAGACCGGTCGCTGCCGGAACCGCTCGGGATGTTTTGCATGTCCGCTTTGCTGTCTTATGTCGGACCTTGCGGCCGTCCGGAGGTGGGCCTGCTCGGCTGGGGCGTTGCCGGGATCAGCGTCGCAGCCTTGGCCTGGTTCTGGTGGCGCCACCGGCCGGCCGCCGCGGCGCGTCGGCAGGCGGAGCTCGTCCTGTTCCGCGCCGTCCGCAACGATCCGCTCACCCGGCTGAGCAGCCGGGACGTGTTGATGGAGGAGGTGGGCGCGGTGTTGTCCAAGGCGGTGCCGGCCGCCTTGCTGCTTATCGACATAGATGATTTCTCCGGCCTGAACGACCGGCACGGCTATCGCGCCGGTGACGAAATGCTGGTGGCGACGGCCCAGCGCCTGCGCGGCCTGTCGCCCGTGGCCGCCCATGTCGCCCGGATCGGCGCCGACCGGTTCGGCCTGCTGACCACGGC
>CAHJWU010000186.1 GCA_903643085.1 Rhodospirillales bacterium | reverse complement strand
CGATCTCACGTGGATTTTGCCCTGTCAGAGCTTGGCTATTTCCATGGTGTGACGCGGTCTGCCGCAAATGCCGAGGCAGCCTACACGGATTTCCTGCTTGGCCACGCGAGGTGGTTCGCGTCACCCGAGGGCGTGGACTTCCTACGCTTTGCATGAGTAAGAAAGGCCTTCTTTTTCGAGAAGAAAAAGCAAAAAGCTTTTGTTTCCTGCGCAGGTTCAGCGGCATTGCTTTGTTTTAGAGGCATCGGGCTGCTGCAATTGTCGAGATAGTGAAAGTTTTTGGTCCTTCTTCCAAGAAGCAGCGCTTGCTTTTTTCTTGTCCAGCAAACAAGGTGCGTGTGACCAAGGGGTGCCCCGACAAGGGGCTGAGACACCGTTAGCGCGAGCGCAGCACGGATACCCTGCCGGGACGAGCCTGTTGCCAGGCCCGCACCGGGGAACCTGATCCGGATAATGCCGGCGTAGGGAATGGTGTAGGGGTGTTCTGCGCTGCAACCCTCTGTGTCATCTCCCCTGCCGTGCGGGAGATGCCCTTTGCGCACGCCATTCCTGCTGATGTTTGCCGCGGCCGGGCCGGCGTTTGCCGCCGTGGCACCAGCCGCCGATCCCGCTGTCGAGCAGTTGGTGGTGACAGCGCGCGTGCGTTCCGCCACGGGTGTCACTGGGACGCAGCCGGGTGGCGGGTTGATCTCCAGGCAGGACGCGGCAGTCTCGCGCAGCACCGTCAGCGTCGATTTCATCGCCAAGCAGGCGCCGACTGCCAACGCGTTCGAGCTGTTGCGCCTGGTGCCTGGGGCGAACGTGTCCACGTCCGACCCTTACGGCTTGTCGCCGAGCGTGAACATCGCCGTGCGAGGGCTGAACAGTGACGAGGTGGCCTACCTGGTGGAAGGCGCGCCGGTGAACGACGTCGGCTACTATGCCGGCTACCCTTCGCAATGGGTCGATAGCGAGAACATCAGGACGGTCACGCTGCAGCAGGGTACGGCGGATCTGGACAGCCCTACGGTGAATGCCGGGGGCGGGTTGATCACGCTCGATCTCCGCGATCCGCTGGACAGCGCAGGCGGGTTTGCATCCGGCTCGTTCGGGTCCTACCACGAGGGGCGTGCGTTCGTGCGGCTGGATAGCGGGCCGATCGCGGGGACGAACGCGCGGGCGTTCGTCTCCTTCTCGCAGACGGAGGCGGACAATTACCGCGGGCCTGGCGACGACCGCCGTCAGCACATCGATTTTAAATTCACCGATGGCTGGGGCGACGGCAACCATGTGGCCCTGGCCGGCTCCTACCACGATGCGATACTCAGTTCCTATCCCATGCCCACGCTCAGGTATTACCAGACATACGGACGCTCATATAACTACGACGCGGTGTTTTCGCCTGGCGATACGAACTACTGGAAGCTCTATCAGCAGACCTGGCATGACGAGCAGGCCAGTCTGCCTACGCATCTGACTCTGACAGACACGCTGGCGTTCGAGACCACACCCTACGCAGAGCACGGCTACGGCAACTCGCCCTTTGGCACGACGCTGCCGACGACGGGATTATACCTTGGGACACAGCCGATAAACCAGCCGGTGAACATTCCCGGCGCAGCAAACAGCCAGGGCCAGAAGGTTGTCCTGGCAGATTACATCGGCAACCAGTACAGGGCGGGAGTGACCAGCGAGCTCATTGCGACGCTCGGTCCTAACCGGATCGTCGGCGGCTGGTGGTATGATTATGCCGATGATTATGACCCGCAGCCTTTCACGCCTGTCGGCACCAATGGCGAGCCGGCCTCTATCCAGGGTTTTCCCTACACGATAAAACTGCCGGACGGCCGCCGCCTCTCGGCGCAGGAAGCGCATACGCACGAACAGGCAAACGTGCTGTTCGTGGGAGACACGCTGGCGTTGCTCGGCGGCCGGCTGCACGTCGATCTGGGATTCAAGTTCGCCATGGTGAACCGGGATGGCACGAACAGCCTGCCCGGCCCGCAATACCGCGTGGGTCTGAACAGCGCGCAGCCTCTGCCGCGCGCCGCGATACGCTACCAGATCACGCCTGCCACCCAGGTGTTCGCCAGCGTTTCCACAAATTTCCGCTCGCCTACGGAGTATGTCCTCTACAACACGTATGACGTCTCCGGCGACCAGATCACGAAAGGTGCCGGGCAGCGGGACGAGTATTCGATTTCGGAAGAGATCGGCATACGCTACCAAGGCAGGCTGATCGACGGATCGCTGACCGGGTTCAACTATAATTTCACCAACCGGCAGGTTTCCACCCTGATCAACACCGTCATCAGCAGCAGCATCAATGCGGGCGGGCAGACCTCGCGCGGTGTCGATGCCGAGCTGGGCCTCCTGCCGGTGCAGCACTGGCGGCCCTATGTCTCCGCCGAGTATCTGCACGCGACGATCGACAACAATTTCGCCGTGGCCGGCGGTTACCTGCCCACAGCGGGCAAGACCGCCGTCCGTAGCCCCGCCTTTCAGGGTGCCGTCGGGCTGGACTACGATGACAGCACGTATTTCGGAAACCTTGCCTTGAAATACACCGGATCACAGTTCTCGACATTCAACGACGACGAGCGGATACCGTCGCACAGCCAGGCAGACGCAACACTTGGCCTACGCTTTCCGGATGTGAGCTTCCTCACGAAGCCGGAGATGCGGCTGAACCTGATAAACATCGCGGACGCCAAGTTCCTCTCCGGCGTCGCCGCCGTGACACCGAATGCGCAGGATGCGCGTGGCGTTCACGGCGCCGTTGTTGCTGGCTCGTCGCCCACGTATTACATCGGACCGGGGTTTGCTGCTGTGCTCACGCTGGATTCCGCCTTTTGAAAACAAGAAGCAAACAACTCGTGCTCCGCTATCGCGCGCCTGGCGCAACGCCGGGCCTGCCAGACCGTGCGCGCGCCGTTGATGCAACGGAGAGGCAAAAGTTTTTTGCTTCTTTTTTTCAAAAAAGAAGGCCTTGCTTTCTTCTTCTACTTATACTTGCTAAGCCAGCCCAGGCCGCAGACCATTTCAGCGTCTTGCTGGACTGGTTTATAAACCCGGACCATGCGCCCATTCTCGTCGCCCAACAGATCGGCGCCTACGCGGCCGAGGACCTGGATGTGGAACTCATCCAGCCAGCCGATGCCAGCATCGCCCCCAAGCTGGTGGCCGCCGGCCAGGCGGACGTGGCACTGACGGCCGAGCCGCAATTCATCGAGCAGGTCGCGGGCGGCCTCAAGCTCGTCCGGCTCGGTGTGCTAATCGACCGGCCGCTTTCTTCGCTCATCGCGCTGGCAGGTTCGGGGATCAGCACGCTTGCGGATCTGCGCGGCAAACGGATCGGCTACGAGTCCGGCGATGTGGAGCGCGTGATGGTTGGCGTGATGCTAAGTCGGGCCGGCGTGTCGCTGGAAGACGTGCACATGGTGCAGATAGGTGAGCAGCTCAGCGTGGCACTTCTGTCGCACCGGGTGGACGCGGTCAGCGTGTACCGCAACTTCGAACCGTTCGAGATCAGGCAGCACGGCGCCGATGTGGTGCAGTTCGACTATGAGCGGAACGGCGTGCCGTCGTTCGAAGACCTGATGTTCGCCTCTCGTCCGGTGCCTGAAGGCGACACGCGCTACGCGCGGTTCCTGCGCGCGACGACGCGCGGCCTGGCCTATCTGCGCGCGCATCCCGCGGAAAGCTGGGAGATGGTGCGCAGGACGCATCCGGATCTGGACGATCCGCTCAACCATGCAGCCTGGAACGCGACGTTGCCCTACTTCGCGGCGGATGCTGGTGAGACGGCCGACTATCCCAGGTTTGCCGCATTTCTTCACGGTGCTGGCCTGCAATAGGAAGCGAGCAATCTTTCTTAAAGGACCAGAAAGCTTCTGCTTCCCGCACGCGGCACGGTCCGCGCCGAACTTGCCAGCACCCGCCGGGACGAAAGTTTCCGCTTTTCCAAGCAATGCACTGCTTACATCACTTCTTTCCAGCAAGCACCTTCAGGATGGCCGTCCCGTAACGCTCCAGCTTGGAAGCCCCCACCCCGCGTATCTCGCCCAGCTCCTCCAGACGTGCCGGCCGCACAGCGGCGACGTCGCGCAGGACCGTGTCGTGGAAGATCACGTAAGGCGGCACGGCCTGGGACTTGGCCACCTCCGCGCGCCAGGCACGCAAGCGTTCGAACAGGCTGTCATTGGCCGGATCGGGCGCGGCCGCAACCGGGCGCGCGGAGGCACGCGGCGCGCGCGCCACCGGGCCGTCCTCGCGCAGCATCACCGTGGTCTCGCCGCGCAGGATCGGACGAGCCTGGTCCTGGACGAGCTCCAGGCCGGGAAACTCGCCGTCGCCTGTACGCAGGGCGCCGCGCGCCACGAGCTGGCGCAACACGCCGCGCCAGAACGTGTCGCCACGGTCGCGGCCTATGCCGAAGAGGGCGAGCTTGGTATGGGCGTTGCGCTCCGTGCGCTCGTTGCGCTCGCCGCGCAGCACGTCGACCACGTATTGGGCGCCAAACATCTGCCCCGTCCGGTAGACCGCGCTCAGCGCCTGCTGCGCGGCCTTGGTGCCGTCGAACACGGCGAACGGCGTGCGGCACGCGTCGCAATGCCCGCAGTCCTGCACAAGCGTCTCGCCGAAACAGGCGAGCAGGGTGCGGGTGCGGCAGGAGGTCGCTTCGGCCAGGCCGATCATCGCCTCCAGCCGTTGCTTCATCACGACCTTCTGCGCTTCCGGCGCGGTGGACTGGCCGAGCCAGTGGCGCGCGCGCGCCATGTCCTCGCCGCCATATAGCAGGAGCAGGTCGGCGCGTTCGCCGTCGCGTCCGGCGCGGCCGATCTGCTGGTAGTAGCCTTCCGGGCTGTCCGGCATGTCCAGATGCACCACGAAACGCACGTCCGGCCGGTCGATGCCCATGCCGAACGCGATCGTCGCCACCATCACGATCGGCTCGCCGCTGCGGAAGCGTGCGAGGGCCGCGCGTTTCTCTATCGGGCTCAGCCCGGCATGGAACGCCACCGCGGGTATGTTTTTCTCGCGCAATTTCATCGTCGTGCGGTCGGTCTTCGCCCTGCTGCCGCAGTAGACGATGCCGGCCTGGCCGCCGTGGCGCTTGAGGAAATCCTGCAGCTGCGTCGTCTCGGACAGCTTGGGCTGTGCTGCGATATGCAGGTTCGGCCGGTGAAAGCTTGCGGCAAATACATGCGCGTTCTGCATGTCCAGCGCGGAGAGGATGTCCTCACGTGTGCGCGGATCGGCGGTGGCGGTCAGCGCCATGCGCGGCACGCCGGGAAACAGCTGCGCCAGCCGCGCGAGGCCGCGATACTCGGGGCGGAACTCGTGGCCCCACGCACTCACGCAATGCGCCTCGTCGATGGCGATCAGCGCCAGGTCGCGCCGCCGCAGCCGCTCCAGCGTGCCCGAGGAGAGCAGCCGTTCCGGAGAGACGTAGAGAAGATCGAGCTTGCCGGAATCGAGAAGGCTGGCAACGCGCGAGGCTTCGGTGGGCTCGAGTTCCGAATGCAGCGCGCCGGCGGAGACGCCCAGCTGCCGTAAGGCGGCGATCTGGTCGTCCATCAGGGCGATCAGCGGCGAGATCACCAGCGCGGTGCCGGCGCGGACGAGGGCGGGGACCTGGTAGCAGACGCTCTTGCCGCCGCCTGTGGGCATCAGGACGAGCGCGTCCCCGCCGGCTATCACCGCGTCCACGGCCTGTTTTTGCAGGCCGCGGAAGGCGGGAAAGCCGAAGACGCGGTGCAGGGTTTCTTCTGCGTCATTCATCAGGAAGACAGCAGTTCTTTTTTGAAAAAACCAAAAAACTTTTATTCCCGTCGTGGGCGCATAGTGGACACGCGCACCTCAACGTTCCCGCGACGGCGGAGCAAAAGCTTTTTGCTTCTTTTTCTCGAAAAAGAAGGTCTTGCTCCCTGCTGTCTTCCCTCAAGCCGCCGCCGCCACGGCAAGCCCGCCCGAAAGCCGCCAGATCCGATCCAGCCGCTCCACCCCGGTCAGCCGGTGCGCTATCAGTATCACCGTCTGGCCCGCGGTCTCCTCAAACAACGTGGTGAGAAACGCGCGCTCCGTCTCCGCGTCCAGTCCCGCGCATGGCTCATCGAGGATGAGCACGGGCGCGCGCTGCAGCAGCGTGCGCGCGAGCGCGATCCGTCGTCCCTGGCCGCCGGAGAGGACGGCGCCGCTCTCCCCGAGCCAGGTGTCGAGCTGGCCGGGCAACGCGCGAACCGTGTTGCCGATGGCCGCGCGATCCAGCGCCTCCCACAGGTCGCTGTCCGTGGCGGCCGGCCGGCCGAGCAGCAGGTTGCCGCGTATGCTGTCGTTGAACAGGTGCGTGGTCTGGCCAAGCCAGGCGACGCTTCGGTGCACGTCCGGCGAGGCGAGCTGGGCCATGTCCGTGCCGCCCAGGAGAACCCGGCCGGCCTGCGGCGTCGCCACCTTGAGGGCGAGCGCAGCCAATGTGGATTTACCGCCTCCTGACGGGCCGAGGACGGCCACCCGAGCGCCTGCCGGCACTTCCATAGTCAGGCCATCGAACACGGCGGGCTGATCTGGCGCCCAACGGAAATGAACGCCGGCGAAGCGCAGGCCCGGCCGGGCGGGAACGATGGCGGGCTGCAAAGGCTCGGCGATCACGGGGGGGCTGACGGCCACTTCCAGCATGCGGGCGGCGGCCGCGGAGGCGGTGGCCGCGGCCACGCCG
>CAHJWU010000185.1 GCA_903643085.1 Rhodospirillales bacterium | reverse complement strand
CAGCCCGCCTCGCCGCCGGCGCCCCGCATGTCCTGCGGCTGGACATGGCGGCAGCCCTGGCAGGCGCCCCGAAGCTGTCCTTCGCCGACGAGACGCAAGGCGAAGTGGCCGCCCGCCCTGGCATGTTCGGCGACGTGGTGCTCGGGCGCCGCGACGCACCGGCCAGCTATCACCTCTGCGCCTGCTTCGATGACGCGGCCCAGGGCGTCACGCTGGTCACCCGCGGCGAGGACCTGCTGGACGCCACCCACCTGCACCGCCTGCTGCAGCATCTGATGAGCTGGCCCTCGCCTGTGTACGCGCATCATCCGCTCCTGAAAGGCGCGGACGGCCGGCGGCTGTCCAAGCGGGACGGCGCGGCGCCGCTCAGGGAAAGAAAGGCAGGCCTTCTCTTGTAAGAGAACAAGCAAACCTGTCCGCCCGCCCGCGCCACGATCCGCCTTCGTCCTGCAAACGCTCACGCCGGCAGAACCTGCGCGCGCCGCGCGGCAGGTGGCGGGACAAAATCTTCGCGTGTTTCTGCAAAAAAGCAGGCCTTGCCTGCTTTCTGCGAATATACCGGACCCCATGCCAGACCAGCACCACGATTTCCTGGCCCCGAGCCACGAACGCGCCGAGCGCCGCACCTGGGCCGTCATCGCGCTTTGCCTGACCATGATGGTCGCCGAGATCGCCGGCGGCTGGCTGTTCGGCTCCCTCGCCCTGATCGCCGACGGCCTGCACATGTCCACCCATGCCGGCGCCCTGCTGCTGGCGGCCCTCGCCTACCGCTACGCCCGCCGCCACGCGGCCGACCCGCGCTTCAGCTTCGGCACCGGCAAGTTCGGCGACCTGGCCGGCTTCACCAGCGCCATCGTGCTCGCCATGGTCGCCCTGCTCATCGGCTACGAGGCGATCCAGCGCCTGTTCACCCCCGTGCCGATACGCTTCTCCGAAGCCATCCCGATCGCCTGCCTCGGCCTGGCGGTGAACCTCGCCAGCGTCTGGCTGCTCGGCGGCGGGCACGACCACCACGGCCACGCACACGACCACCACCATGACCACGACCATGATCACGACCACGATCACACCGGCCACGATCACCACCACGCCGGCAAGGCGCACGGCGACACGACCGGCCGCGACAACAACATGCGCGCCGCCGTGGTCCACGTGTTCGCCGACGCCGCAACCTCCGTCCTGGTCATCGCCGGGCTGTTCCTCGCCCGCGCGTTCGGCTGGCAATGGCTCGATCCGGTGGTGGGCATCGTCGGCGCCGCCGTGATAGCAAGCTGGGCCTGGGGCCTGGTGCGGGACACCGGCGCCATACTGCTGGACATGAACCCGGACCCCGCACTCGCGGACGGCCTGCGCGCAACCATAGAGGCCGGCGGCGACCGACTGTCGGACTTCCACCTCTGGCGCCTCGGCCCCGGCCATCTCGGCGCCATCTTCGCCGTGCACACGGCCGAGCCGCGTGACTGCACGTATTACCGCCGTCGCCTCGCCGGTTTCTCCGAGCTGTCTCACCTCACGGTCGAGGTGCACCGCCAGGACGCGGCGGACCGACGCCGAACCGTCATAAATCCTTAACCGGAGCTTCGCTGGCCTACGCCAGGCCTTCTGTCAGTTTGCCGCCGGATTACTCTTACGGAGCAGATACATGGATCGGCGTGGATTTCTCGGCGGCCTGGCGGCCGGCGCGGTCGGCTGGGTGGCAGGCATTCCCGGCAAGACCGGCCTGACGGCGCAGGCCTACGCGAACCCGGTCCCGTTCAACCCCGCGGCGCAAGCCGCCACCAGCCGCGCGCTGTTCACGGTGGATGCCGCGCGCACCGCCCTCGAAGCCGCCACAACCTACCCGCAGAGCGTGGCCTCCGGCGACCCGAACCCCAACGGCGCCGTCATCTGGACGCGCGTGGCCCCGCGCGCCCTGGTAAAATCGGGTGCCGACACCGTCGCCTGGCAAGTCGCCACCACGCCCGATTTCGACGGCAACAGCGTGATCCTGGAAGGCACCGCCACCGTGCTCGCCAAGCTGGACCACACGGTCTCCCTGCCGCTGCAGAACGCGGTGATGGCGCCGTTCACGCACTATTACTACCGCTTCGTCATCAACGGCGTCGCCAGCAACCCCGGCCGCTTCCGCACCCTGCCGCGCCCTGGCGACGACGTCGCCGAGCTGAAAATCGGCTACGCCGTCTGCCAGGACTACAGCAACGGCTTCTACAACGCCTACGGCTTCCTCGCCCAGGAAGACGTGGACGTCGTCGTCTTCCTCGGCGACTACATCTACGAGTACCTGAACGACGGTGTCGGCGGTCCCGCCAACGGACCGGTGCGCGTCGTCCCGCCCTACCCGCTCGGCGGCCAGTATCCGCAAGGGCTGGCCGACTACCGCCACCTCTGGCAAACCTACCGTTCGGACCCGCAGATACAGGCGGCGCACGAGCAGTTCGCCTTCATCATGCTGTGGGACGACCACGAGTTCTTCAACGACTGCCACCAGGACTACCACGAGGACACCAACCCCTCCGGCGAGAGCGCGCTGACCCCGCAGCCCGCTTTGCGCTCGGCGGCCACCCAGGCCTGGACCGAGTACAGCCTGGCCGCGGTGCCCTACAACCCGCATGTCGGCTTCGAGAAGCAGATCGTCGTCTACCGCAACTTCAATTTCGGCCAGCTCATGCAGCTCGTCGTCACCGACGAACGCCTGTATCGCGACGGCCCGCCCTGCGGTGACGTGGAGATCGGCGAGCGTTACGAGACACCCGGCTGCCCGGCGCAGTTTGACGTCTCGCGCACCATGCTTGGCACCGGCCAGAAAACCTGGTTCCTGGACCAGGTCACCAGCTCCACCCGCACCTGGAAGATCTGGGCCAACGAGGTGATGCTCGCGCAATACAAGTTCGGCCCGCCGCTCTCCCCCAAGCCGGTCTTCTTCGACCTCGACCAGTGGGACGGCTACCCTGACGAACGCGCCGAGATCCTCGCCACCATACAGGCGGCACAGGTCGACAATTTCGTGGCCCTGTCCGGCGACGCGCATCTGTTCATGGCGGCATACCTGAAAACCGACTACGACGACCTGCATGCCAGGCCTGTCGGCATGGAACTGATGGTCGGCGCCATCAGCTCGGGCAACTACCTCGACGCCGGCATCGACCACCCGGCACCCTCGTCCACCCCGATGGCCGCCCGCAAACTGGCCGCCCTCGGCCTGCCGCAGGACTCGCTGGAGCCCTACATCCTGGCCGCCAACCCGCACATGGTGTTCTGGAACGGCAGCACCTGGGGCTACGGCATCCTGACCATAACGCCGGAGCGCCTGGTGAGCGTGTTCAAGACGCCCAGCACGGTGAAGACGCCCACCTCCACGCTCAGCACCCTGGCGACGTTCACCGTGCCTTCCGGAAAGGTGAAACTGATACCCAGCTAGGCAGACGCCTTCTCAAAACCAAAACTTTCGCCACGCCGCCGCGGACTCCCCTGTGAGTCCGCGGCAGCGGAACGAAACGCGGCGTCACCCCACCTGCGCGCCCCGCACCCGATCGCGCACCCGCCGCATCGGCTTCTCAACCAGCGCATGCAGCCAGACAGCAAGCCCCAGCGCCCCCACAACCGCCATCCCGTACGGCGCCGCCCCGCGCGCCGCCGACAAGCTCGCCAGCAACGTCAACACGATGCCGTGGCTGATGTACAGCGGATACGACAACTCCCCCAGCCGCCTGTCCCAGACCCGCACCCACCCTGCCGGCGCCGGCGCCCGCGCCAGCACCAGCAGCGTGCCAAACAACACGATCAACATCGGCAACTGCCAGGCCAGCACGGGATGCCCCCGCTCGCCGCACAGCACGAAAGCCACCGGCACCAGCGCCGCCGCAAACAACAGATGCAGCCGCGCCACCCGCCCGTCATCCCGCAGCGCCAGGAACGCACAGACGCCGAACGCGAAGAACGGGATGTTGAGCAGCTGCAGCCCACCCCCCGCCGCGCCGTACAGCCAGTGCCGCCACAGGAACAACCCGAACGCCGCGTAGCCGCCCGCGAACGCTCCCGCACCGATCGCCTCGCGCCACGCGTCCGCCCGCCCACTCACGATCAGCCAGCACGTAACGAACGCGACCAGGTAGAACGCAAACTCAACCCGCAACGTCCAGGCGAACGGAATGAACGAGAAATCCTGCCCGCTCAGCCGGTAAGCCGGCATCCCAGGCACGATCTCCAGCACCGCCGACAACAACACCCGTCTTTGCCAGGGCGGCAGCATCACCGGCGCATCCAGCGGCACCAGCCGCCCCGCGGCGAACAGCCAGCTGTCGATCAGCACGGACAGCGCCAGCGCCGCCAGGTAAGGCGGCACCACCCGAAGCACCCGGTTGGTCAAGAACGCTCCCGGCCGCCCGGCGTAGAAACTCCCCGTCGCCTCCGCCACGATGAAGCCCGACAACGCGAAGAACACAGCAACCGCAACCGCGCCAAGCTCGAGCTGGTAGAACGCGTCGCGCGCGCCGCCCGGCAACAACAGCAGGCCGTGCTGCAGCAGCACCATCATCGCTAGCACGAAACGAAAGGCGCCGAAGGGGCGGTAGGTCATAGGGAAAAGTAAGGAAGGCCTTCTTTTTTGAAAAAAAGAAGCAAAAAACTTTTATCCCTCACGCCTGCGCCAAGACGCGTGTCGGTTCTGCACATACGCAAGCCGGCAAAACGGGACACCGTCCTGGTGCAGGCGCGGGGACGAAAGTTTTTTGCTCCTTTTTTTAAAAAAGAAGGCCTGCCTTCCTCACTTCAAAACACCAGCCAGCTTCATCGCAATGCCGGTGTTCCCCTTCACCTTCAGCTTGCCCGTCATGAACGCCATCGTCGCATCCAATTGCCCGTTCATGATCTTGGTCAGGTCGTCGGGGCTGATCACCAGCGTGCAATCCGCGTCGCCATCGTCGTGGGTCATCACCGCCGGTTTCTGCGTGCCGTCGAGGAACAGCCGGTCGTCACCGAAGTCGAACTTCAGCTTGGCGTCCAGCTCGCTGAACTGCTCCAGCCGGCCGCCGAACGCGGTTTCGATGTCGGCTACGCTCATATGTGCTTCCTTCAGGTCACCCGCGCCGGACGGTAACGGCGTGGCATAAGGGTGTAAACCGACCACGGACACCGACACCGGCATGACCGCCACCTTCCTGACCGGCGCCCTCCTGCTCGCCGACGGCGCCTGGCTCCCGCAGCACGGCGTGCTGATCGAGGGCGGCCGCATCGCCGCCCTGTTGCCCGAAACCGCGCAACCCGCCGCCACGCGCGTCGCCCTGCCCGCCGGCACCCTGCTTTCGCCCGGCCTGATAGACGTCCAGGTCAACGGCGGCGGCGGCCACCTGTTCAACGACCAGCCGGACCAGGCCACCGCGCGCGCCATCGCCGCCGCCCACCGCCGCCTCGGCACCACGTCCATCCTGCCCACCTTGATCACCGACACCCCCCAGGCCATGCGCGCCGCCGCCACGGTCCGGCCCGAACCGGGCATACTCGGCCTGCATTTCGAAGGCCCGTTCCTCAGCCAGGCCCGGCCCGGCGTGCATCGCCAGGACCTCATACGCGCGCCTGACGAAGCCGACCTCGCCTTCCTGGAAGCCCTCGCCGGCCGCACGAAAACCTTGCTGACGATCGCCCCGGAGAGCGTGCCGCGCGCCCAGATCGCCCGCCTTGCCGCCGCCGGGATCATCCTCTCCGCCGGCCACAGCGCCGCCAGCCTCGAATGCACGAATGAAGCGCTCGCCGCCGGCCTCGCCGGCTTCACCCACCTCTTCAACGCCATGCCGCCGCTGGCCGCCCGCGCCCCCGGCATCGCCGCCGCCGCCCTGACCCACCCCCGATCCTGGTGCGGCGTGATCGCCGACGGCATACACGTCCACCCCGCCATGCTGGCCCTCCTGCTGGCCGCCAAACCGGACCGCACGCTCCTCGTCTCGGACGCCATGCCCCCCACCGGCACCAGCGCCACCTCCTTCCAGCTCCAGGGCCGCCTCGTCCACCGCGCCGCCGGCGCCCTGCGCACCGCGGACGGCACGCTGGCCGGCGCGGACATCTGCCTCGCCGACGCGATCCGCTTCTGCGTCCGCACCCTCGCCCTCCCCGCCGCCCGAGCGCTGACCCTGGCCACCGCCGCCTCCGCCGCCTTCCTGGGCCTGTCCGCATCGCACGGCCGCATCGCCCCCGGCCAACAGGCGGACCTCCTCCTGCTCACCGAAAACCTGGACGTCCTCGGCACCTGGCTGGCAGGCGCCTGGGACGGCGAACCGGGTCTCCTGGCAGCACTTGAGGCCGCATGACCACGCCAGAAACCGACCGCTTCGCCACCTACGTCGCCAACCTGGGCCGCGGCCCCGGCCGCTCCCGCCCCCTCACCTGCGCCGAAGCCCGCGACGCCATGGCCCTGCTCCTCGCCGGCCAAGCCGACCCTATCCAGGTCGGCGCCTTCCTGATGCTGCTGCGCTACCGCGGCGAGGACCCCGACGAGATCACCGGCCTGGTGCAGGCCGCCGCCGCCGCCACCCGCATCCCCGGCGCCCGGGCGGACCTCGACTGGCCCTCCTACGGCGCCGGCCGCACCCGCGGCGCCCCCTGGTTCCTGCTCGCGGCCCTCGCCCTCGCCCGCGCCGGCACCGCCGTCCTCATGCACGGCACCAACGAGTTCACCAGCGGCATCGCGGTCGGCGACGCGCTCCCCGCCCTCGGCCTG
>CAHJWU010000184.1 GCA_903643085.1 Rhodospirillales bacterium | reverse complement strand
TGCGCCTGACGGACGCGGGCCGGCTGGGGCCGGGCCTGCTGCTCGTGCGCGAGGAGGCCGCGATCGGCGTTGATGTGGCGGCCAGGGACGGGGAAGTCTGGGACGGCCGCTTCGTGGTGTCAGCCGACGGGAGGCTGCCGCGCGGCCTGCGCGTGTCGGCCGTGGGCGCGGCCTCGGGGTCTCTGCGCAAGGCTACGGACCTGCCTGCTGCTGTGCTGCGTACCCTTCCGGCGCTCTGGAGCGGCAGCACGCTCGTCGCCGTCCCGCATCTGGCGGGCCGATTGCCGGGAAGCGCATTTACGGGATGGACAAATCTTCGCGTCAGGCTGACGCTGTGCCCGCCCCATCCTGCCGCAAGCGCCGGCTAGGCTGGGGGGATGCGCAAGCTTCGAGGACGCACCATGTCCCTGGTTAGGATCGGCTGAACCAGCGCACCGCGGGACGGTACCTGGCGACAGCAGGAGTTTTGTAGTGAACGCGAACCGGCAGGTTCGTCTGGGACTGGGACGCAATGAGCAATTTCGGCCGTAACCTGGCTTTGTGGGTGATAATCGCGCTGCTTCTGGTGGTGCTCTTCAACCTGTTCCAACCTGGAACGGGGCAACATGCGGCCAGCGCCATGGCCTATTCCGATTTCGTCAGCGAAGTGAACAGCGGTCACGTGCGCGACGTGGTGATACAGGGCCACACGGTATCCGGGTCCCTGAGCGACAACCACGCCTTCCAGACCTACGCGCCGGAAGACCCCAATCTGCTGCAGCGCCTGACGGAAAAGGGCGTGCACGTGGTGGCAAAGGCCGACGACGACGGCGTGAACCCGCTGCTGCGCACGCTGCTGAGCTGGTTCCCGATGCTGCTGCTGATCGGCGTGTGGGTGTTCTTCATGCGCCAGATGCAGTCCGGCGGCGGCCGGGCCATGGGCTTCGGCAAGAGCCGCGCCCGCATGCTGACCGAGAAGCAGGGCCGCATCACGTTCGAGGACGTGGCCGGTATAGACGAGGCGAAGACCGAGCTGCAGGAGATCGTCGAGTTCCTCAAGGACCCGCAGAAGTTTCAGCGTCTTGGCGGCAAGATCCCCAAGGGCGTGCTGCTGGTGGGTCCTCCTGGCACAGGCAAGACGCTGCTGGCGCGCGCCATCGCCGGCGAGGCCAACGTGCCGTTCTTCACCATCTCCGGCTCGGATTTCGTGGAGATGTTCGTGGGCGTGGGCGCTAGCCGCGTGCGTGACATGTTCGAGCAGGGCAAGAAGAACGCGCCCTGTATCATTTTCATCGACGAGATCGACGCCGTGGGCCGCCATCGCGGCGCGGGCCTGGGCGGCGGCAACGACGAGCGCGAGCAGACCCTCAACCAGATGCTTGTCGAGATGGACGGCTTCGAGAGCAACGAGGGCGTTATCTTGATCGCGGCCACTAACCGGCCGGATGTGCTGGACCCTGCTTTGCTGCGCCCCGGCCGCTTCGACCGCCAGGTGGTGGTGCCGAACCCGGACGTGCTGGGCCGCGAGAAGATCCTGCGCGTTCACATGCGCAAGGTGCCGCTGGCCAGTGACGTGGACCCCAAGACCATCGCCCGCGGCACGCCCGGCTTCTCCGGCGCGGACCTCGCCAACCTGGTCAACGAGGCCGCCCTGCTGGCCGCCCGCCTGTCCAAGCGCGTGGTGGCGATGGCGGAGTTCGAGTTCGCCAAGGATAAGGTGATGATGGGTGCGGAGCGCCGCAGCCTGGTGATGAGCGAGGCGGAGAAGGAGATGACCGCCTTCCACGAGGCCGGCCACGCCATCTGCAGCATCTACGAGCCGGAATGCGACCCCATCCACAAGGCGACCATCATCCCGCGTGGCCGTGCGCTGGGCATGGTGATGAGCCTGCCGGAGGGCGACCGCTACTCCACCAGCAAGGCCAAGATGGTGGCCCAGCTCGCCATGGCGATGGGCGGCCGCGTTGCCGAAGAGCTGACCTTCGGCGCCGACAAGGTGAGCAACGGTGCCAGTGGTGACATTAAGATGGCCACCGACATGGCGCGCCGCATGGTGACCGAATGGGGCATGAGCGAGAGCCTCGGCATGATCGCCTACGGCGATAACAGCCAGGAGCTTTTCCTCGGCCACTCCGTGCAGCAGAACAAGAGCGTGTCCGAGCACACGGCGCAGCGTATCGACGTGGAAATCAAGTCGATCATCGATACGGCCTATGCCAAGAGCAAATCCGTGCTGACCGAGCACCAGGACGAGCTGAACCGCCTGGCCCGTGGGCTGCTGGAGTATGAGACGCTGTCCGGCGAGGAGATACGCACTGTGCTGCGCGGCGACCCGGTGATACGCCGCGTGGTGGATGAGCCGGCGCCTGAGCAGCGCCGGGCGTCCGTACCTTCGACCAGCTCGAAGCCTTCGTCGTTGCCTCCCGGGATGGATCCTGCGCCGCAGCCTGGGTAAGTAAGCAAGGCCTTCTTTTTTGAAAAAAAGAAGCAAAAAACTTTTGCTCCCTGTCGGCGACTGGTTGAACAGTCCGCGACAGCCGGAACGAAAGTTTTTTGCTTCTTTTTTTCAAAAAAGAAGGCCTTTCTTCCTTTGACACCCACCCTGATGGGTATCCTGAACGTCACCCCGGACAGCTTCAGCGATGGCGGCAAACACCCCGACCACATTACCGCGGGTCTGACCCTGCTGGCGGATGGTGCGGACATCCTCGACATAGGCGGTGAGAGCACCCGTCCAGGCGCCGCCCCGGTTGACCCCGCCGAGGAACAGCGCCGCATCCTCCCCGTCATACGCGCGCTTGCGGGCCAGGGCGCCCGCCTATCCGTGGACACCCGCAACGCGGCGACGATGCACGCGGCGTTGCAGGCCGGTGCGGCCATCGTGAACGACGTCTCCGCCCTGCGGCACGATCCGGCTGCGCTGGACGTGCTTGCGGCCTCGGACTGCCCCGTGATCCTCATGCACATGCGTGGCACGCCGCAGACGATGCAGTCGCTTGCGGTCTACGGAGATGTCGTGTCGGAGGTGGTGGAGGAGCTTGCCGCCAGCGTGGCCCGGGCGGAGGCAGGTGGCATCGCGCGATCCCGTATCACCATCGACCCTGGCTTCGGTTTCGCCAAGACGGCCGCACAAAGCCTGGCACTTCTCCGCGGGATAGACGCCCTGCACAGCCTGGGCCAGCCGATCCTTGTTGGCGCCTCCCGCAAGGGCTTTGTCGGCACTTATGGTGCGGAGCCTGATGCCAAGAAGCGTGCGCCTGGCTCGATCGCGGCGGCGCTTTACGCAGCTGGTAAGGGTGTTGCCGTAATACGCACACACGACGTAGCAGAGACGGCGCAGGCGTTGCGGATGTGGCAAGCCGTTCACGGATACGTTATCCAGGACGCGTCCGATCCGGCCTGACCGGCCTGCGCAGTAGGAACCTCCATGCATCGCAAGTTTTTTGGGACTGACGGCATACGCGGACGCGCCAATACCGGCGCCATGAGTCCGGAGACGGCCTTGCGTGTGGGCCTGGCGGCCGGCTTGCAATTCGTGCGCGGCGAGCATCGCCACCAGGTCATCATCGGCAAGGACACGCGGCTGTCCGGCTACATGCTGGAGCCCGCTCTTGTGGCCGGCTTCACCAGCGCGGGGATGGACGTGCTTCTGGTGGGGCCGCTGCCCACGCCGGCGATCGCCATGCTCACCCGCTCGATGCGCGCGGATCTGGGCGTGATGATCTCGGCCAGCCATAATTCGTTCGAGGATAACGGCATCAAGCTGTTCGGCCCGGACGGCTTCAAGCTGTCCGACGAGACCGAGATGGAGATCGAGCGGCTGATGGAGACCGATTTGTCTGCCCGTCTTGCCGCACCGATGAAGCTCGGCCGCGCCCGCCGGCTGGAGGACGCCGCCGGCCGTTACATCGAAAGCGCAAAGGCGAGCTTCCCGAGGCGCCTGACCCTGGACGGGCTGCGCATCGTGGTCGATTGCGCGCATGGCGCGGCCTACCGCGTGGCGCCCACTGTACTGGCTGAGCTGGGCGCGCAGATCATACCCGTCGGGGTCTCGCCTGACGGGTTCAACATCAACCGGGAGTGCGGCAGTACGCAGCCGGCCCAATTGTGCGCCGCGGTTTTCGAGCACGGCGCCGATCTGGGTATAGCGCTGGACGGCGATGCCGATCGCGTGCTGCTGGCGGACGAGCGCGGCCACCTCATCGACGGCGACCAGGTGCTGGCGCTGATCGCCCAATCCTGGGCGCGCGAGGGCCGCCTGCGGGGCGGCGGCGTTGTGGCCACCGTGATGAGCAACCTCGGCCTGGAACGTTTCCTGGGCGGGCATGGCCTCACGCTGGAACGCACGCGCGTGGGCGACCGCTACGTGGTGGAGCGCATGCGCGAGACGGGCATAAACATCGGCGGCGAACAGTCCGGCCACATGATCCTGTCCGACTTCACCACGACGGGGGACGGGCTGGTGGCGGCGCTGCAGGTGCTGGCCACCATCATGACGGAGGCGCGGGCTGCCAGCGAGGTGTGCCGCCGCTTCGCGCCGCTGCCGCAATTGCTGCGCAACGTCCGCTTCGCCGGCGGCCAGCCGCTGACGCATCCCAGCGTGCTGGCGGCCGTGCGCGACGTGGAGGCGCGCCTGTCCGGCACAGGGCGGCTGCTGCTGCGCCCGAGCGGCACGGAGCCGCTGATACGGGTCATGGCCGAGGGCGAGGACGAGGCGGTGGTGGCCCAGGTGGTGGCTGAGTTATGCGCCGTGATCGGACAGGTGTCGGCGTTGGCCGAGGCGGCGGGTTAAAGCCTTCTTTTCTGAAAGGGAGCAAAAAACTTTTGCGCCACCCGCTGTTCTGTGGCCTTGCTTATCCGGAACATTCCTGGTGCTGATGCTGCCGTCGGCAGCGAGATTTTGGTCCGTTTCGAAAAGGACTGCTTGCTTTCCACCCTTCAGCCTTGGCAGACGCAGGCCTGACAAACGGAACGGAGCGTATGCGGAACGTCCTGATCTTCGCCTTGGCCGGTGTGGCAGGGCTGGCCACCTGGATGGCGTACGCGTCATGGCAGTGGGGGCGCCTGGACACGCCGGCAGTGTTCCGCGCCCGCATCGCCTCGGAGGCGCCGCCCGGCAGCAACGTTACGGTCCTGCCGGGCACGCTGCGCGTAGGCGATCTGGGCGGGGGCGCCCGCCTCGTCTGCGGCTCCGTCTCGCTGGGTTCTGCCCAGAGCTCGCCACAGACGCGGCTGTACAGCCTGGTGCTGGTCAAGACCCTGTTCGGCTACGCCATCAACGACGGCTTCACCCCGGCTACGCGTCCCGAAAACCAGACGACGTCCGACCAGAATTGCGCGGCGTTGTCCGCGCACGCCGCGGCCCACCCCGAGACCGGCACACACTGACCCTGACCTGAGGAGGCCGCCATGGTTGAACTCGTCCTGACCCAGCAGCATCGCGCCAACCTCAGGTGGTCCCTGCAGGTCCTCGGGATACAGCGGATGCGGCCGTCCAGCATGGGCGGCCTGGGCGTATCGCAGACAACGATGCCGGCAGGCCAGCAAGGTCCGTTGGCCACCGTGCCGGTCGAAGGCGGCAAGCCGCAAGCGATGCAGGAGCGCCAGAGCACGGCCGATGTCGAGGCCGAGATCGCCAATTTCGAGGTCGAGGCGTACGGCGCCGTGCTAGGCGTGATCTACTACCGCGTCATCGGCGATCCGGCGCGCGCGGCCTGGGACCGCCGCATGCAGGACGCCATCGACCGTGCGCGGCAGCAGATCACCTCCATACTGGCGCAGGGACGCGACAACTGGACCGCAGCCAGCACGAGCGGCCCCACACCGGCATTCAGGCAATCCTTTGAAAAGCTGGGCGCGCAGAAGCAGGCGGTCCAGCAGCATCTGGATTTCCTGATCGCGTTGCAGGGCACCAAGCAGCAGGTGTTCTCCAGCAGCCGCTTCGTGGAGTTCAACGACGACAAGGTTGTCGCCAAGACGCCGTGGTGCCAATGCGACGCGGAATTCAAGTTTACCGCGTGGCAGATGCTGAGCGGGCAAGCTTCAGGTCCGCCCGCCATCAACCGCGGTTTCGACGCGGAGCAGCGCGAGAAGACCCTGAAGGAACAGATCTCCGCGGCGTTCAACACCATCCTGACCGCGAAGGTGACGGAGTACCTCGACAAGTTTCTCGACATGGGCGTGGAGCTTCTGAAGGGATCGATGCGCGAAGGTGTGTCGCTGGTGATCCACCACATCCCGGTGGTCGACGTGATCGTCGACATCATCAAGGATCTGTTTGCCGAGGCGCAGCTGAAGAGCCTGATAGAGGCGTACCGCCAGGACGAGCAGCGGCGCTTTTTCCTGACCAGCCTGCACTGGGCTGACTACGAAAGGCTGCCGCCTGTCGGCTTGTCGCAGAGCGGCATTCCACGCGGCGTAAGCAGCCGGTGATGTTACAGAAGACCAACAGGCCGTGAAAGGCTAGGCGTGTCGTGCGCAGCACGCTCTCGTGTGTCGTGCGCAGCTCGCTCTCGCGTGACGCGCCTGGACCCCGCTAAGGACAGTCGTCCTTAGAGTCCGTTCGCAAACGTGGCCTGGCGAGTCAGCTGGCGCATTTACGCGAGCACCGAAGCGGAGTTGCCGCTGGCAAGAGCACCGGAGCACAGCGAAAGCGCGTCAGATAGCCGCCAGGGCGCGTTCGCAAAAGGACTCTAAAAACCTATCTATTGCCTGCCTGATAGATGGGGGTCTGGGGCCTCAAGGCCCCAGCGGGGTCTGGGGCAGAGCCCCATGCTTGC
>CAHJWU010000183.1 GCA_903643085.1 Rhodospirillales bacterium | reverse complement strand
GCTCGGCGCGCCGCGGATCGCGCTTGGTGAGATCGATCAGGCGGTGTTGCCGGTGCTGCCTGCAACCTTGACCGCGATCGGTCTTTTGACCCTCTTCTTGCTCGCCGCGGACCTCGCCGACCAGACGCGGCGGCTGGCGCGGATGGACATGCTGACCGGGTTGCGCAACCGCCGCGCCCTGGAAGAGGCCGCGTCAGCCTTGCTCGTGTTACGCGCTGGCCAACAAGGCCCCAGGTTCCGTACGCAGCCGCTTCACCAGCAGCTTGTTCAGCGCATGCACATACGCCCGCGCGGACGCCACGATGGTGTCCGTGTCCGCGCCCTGGCCATCGACCATCTTGCCGCCTTCGGTGAGCCGCACGGTGGTCTTTGCCTGCGCGTCAGTGCCTTCGGTCACCGCACCGACCGAGAACAGAACCAGCGAGGCCTCGTGCGGGAAGATCGCGCGTATGGCGCGGAAGGTGGCGTCCACCGGGCCGTCGCCCACCTCCGATTGCGTGCTCTGCACGCCGTCCACTTCCAGCGTGAGTTCGGCGCAAGCCGGGCCGCGCGAGCCGGCATGCACGTCCAGGCTGATGAAGCGTATGCGCGTGTGGTCGCGGTCGACCTCGTCGTCGACGAGGGCCACGATGTCTTCGTCGTAGACGATCTTCTTGCGGTCGGCGATGTCCTTGAAGCGCCGGAACGCGTCGTTGAGCAGGTTGTCGCCGATGTCCGCGTAGCCCAGCGTGGCCAGCTTGTCGCGGAAGGCGGCGCGGCCGGAATGCTTGCCCATGACAAGGTTGGTCTTGGTCCAGCCGACACTTTCCGGCGTCATGATCTCGTAGGTCTGCGCGTTCTTCAGCATGCCGTCCTGGTGTATGCCGCTCTCATGCGCGAAGGCATTGCGGCCGACGATCGCCTTGTTGGGCTGCACGTCGAAACCGGTGATGGTGGACAGCAGGCGGGAGGTGCGCAGTATGCGTTCGCTGGCGATGCCCGTGCGCAGCGGGACGGCATCCTGGCGCGTGCGCAGCGCCATGGTGATCTCTTCCAGCGCCGCGTTGCCGGCGCGCTCGCCTATGCCGTTGATGGTGCATTCCACCTGGCGGGCGCCGGCGCGCAGGGCTGCCACCGTGTTGGCGACCGCCAGGCCGAGGTCATTGTGGTTGTGCGCGGAGAACACCACCGTGTCCGCGCCCGGCACGCGGGCGCGCAGGTCGGTGAAGATGCGCGTGAGGTCCTCTGGAAGCGCGTAGCCCACGGTGTCCGGGATGTTGATGGTGGTGGCGCCCGCGTTGATGGCGGCTTCCACGCAGCGCGCCAGGAAATCCGGCTCGGTGCGGCTGCCGTCCTCGGCGGACCACTCCACATCGGCGGTGTGGCGTCGCGCGAGCGTGACGCTGGCGGTCACGGCTTCCAGCACCGCGTCCGGCTCCATGCGCAGCTTGTATTTCATGTGCAGCGGGGAGGTGCTGATGAACGTGTGTATGCGCGGCCGTTCGGCATGGCGCACGGCTTCGGCGGCACGCAGTATGTCGCCGGGCGCGGAGCGGGCCAGGCCGCAGATCACCGGGCGGCGGACGGCGCGGGCGATGGCGTCCACGCTCTCGAAATCGCCTGGCGAGGCGATCGGGAAACCGGCCTCGATCACGTCCGCGCCTAGGTCGGCCAGCGCGTGGGCGAGGCGGATTTTCTCGGCCAGGTTCATCGAAAAGCCCGGCGACTGCTCGCCGTCGCGCAAGGTGGTGTCAAACATGATGACGCGGTCGTCGTCCAGACGGCCAAAACTCGGATGGTCGATGGGCATGGAGAAGTCCTCGGCTATGCGATGTTATCGTGCGGGTGCCAGAGGCACCGTTTGCCCCTGAACGATCCGCTCAGGGGGCGATAAGTCGAAGCGCGAGGCTGACGGCCGTGGTCATGGGCCGCTTATAGGCGGGCAGGTCTCAAGAAGGCAAGAAAGCCTGCCGCGGCGAAGACCAGACCACTCTCACCCCCTGCCGGTCGCTGGCCGATAAGCCGCCGACAGGGAGCAAGAGCCGTTTGTTTTCAGAAAGGACGCTCGCCTTGGCCTTACTTCGGCGCGTCGGGCGCCGGCGCGGAGGTGTCCGGAGCGGCGGCGTCGCTGCTGGCGGCCTTGGCATGGTGGTGATGCGAAGAGTGGTGGCTGTGGTGCTTCTTGTGGGTCGTGGTCGTGGTCGTCGTGGTGTCGGGCGGCGTGGTGGTCGTCGTCGTCGCGGGAGCCGAGGTGTCGGGCGTCTGGGCGAAGGCAGGGGCGGCGGCCAGGGCAGCGGCGACGAAGGCGGCGCTCATCAGGGGGAGCTTCATGGTGTCTCCATACTTCTTGTGCTGGGGGTGGGTTGGGACGCGTCGGCCATACACGACGCCGTAGCAGCATGTCTGAAACGCCCGCCCCTTTGGCACTGAATGGCCTGAGTCGTCAGCTTTTTTTTCGGTAATGATGGATGGTTTGTGGCTCGCTGGCCGCAGCGTCTGCTGAAAACGGCGGGCGGCAGGCAAGGAGAATCTGCTTTTTCGCAGGAAACACGCAGCCGGCTTCGCTGTCGCGGAGCACCGGGCGCGCGTCTCCATGATGCGCGCCCGGCTGCGACGGAGTCTGCTTGCCTCCTGTCAGTTCTTCGATTTATCGACCAGGGCGTTCTTGGCGATCCAGGGCATCATGCCGCGCAACCGCTCGCCCACGCGCTCGATCGGGTGCTCGGCCTTGCGCCGCCTGGTCGCACGGAAGCTTGCCTGGTTAACCTTGTTCTCCAGGATCCAGTCGCGCGTGAAGCGGCCGGACTGGATGTCCTCCAGCACGCGCTTCATCTCCGCCTTCGTCTCCGCCGTGATGATGCGCGGGCCCGTCACGTATTCGCCATACTCGGCGGTGTTGCTGATCGAGTAGTTCATGTTGGCGATGCCGCCCTCGTAGATCAGGTCCACGATCAGCTTGACCTCGTGCAGGCACTCGAAATACGCCATCTCCGGCGCGTAGCCGGCCTCCGTCAGCGTCTCGAACCCGGCCTTGATCAGCTCCACCAGGCCGCCGCACAGCACCGCCTGCTCGCCGAACAGGTCGGTCTCGCACTCCTCCTTGAAGGTGGTCTCGATGATGCCGGCGCGGCCGCCGCCTATGGCGCTGGCGTAGCTGAGCGCGGTCTCGAGCGCGCGGCCGGTCGGGTTCTGCTCGACGGCAACCAGGCAGGGCACGCCGCCGCCGCGCTCGTATTCGGAGCGCACGGTGTGGCCCGGGCCCTTCGGCGCGATCATGAACACGTCGATGTCCGGCCGCGCGTCGATCAGGTTGAAATGTATGTTGAGGCCGTGGGCAAAGGCCAGCGCGGCGCCTTCGCGCATGTTGGGGCCGAGATGGTCGCGGTACAGGTCGCCCTGGCCCTCGTCCGGCGTGAGCACCATGATCACGTCCGCCCAGGAAGCGGCCTCCGACGGACCCATGACTCGCAGCCCGGCGGCCTCCGCCTTGGCCACGCCGGCGGAGCCGGGGCGCAGGCCGACCACCACGTTAGGCACGCCGCTGTCATGCAGGTTGCGCGCATGGGCGTGGCCCTGGCTGCCGTAGCCGATGACGGCGACGCGGCGGCTCTTGATCAGGTTCACGTCTGCGTCTCTGTCGTAGTATACGCGCATTCTTGGGTGGGTCCTTAGGAAGGAAGGCAAGGCCTTCTTTTTTGAAAAAAAGAAGCAAAAAACTTTTGCTCCTGGCGCTGGTGAGGCTGCCGCTGTCGTTCGAAACCACCCGACTGGTTCAGCAGCCGGCGACAGCGGAGTAAAAGTTTTTGCTTCTTTTTTCCAAAAAAGAAGGCCTTACTTTCTTAAAGCGTCCCCACCCCGCGGGCGATAGCAGCAATCCCCGTGCGAGACACCTCCGCCAGCCCAAGCGGGCGAAGCAGTTCGATGAAAGCGTCGATCTTCTCGATGGACCCGGTCAGCTCGAAGACGAAACTCCCGGTCGTCGTATCCACCACGCGCGCGCGGAACGCGTCGGCGATGCGCAGCGATTCCGAGCGCGCCTCGCCGCCGCCCACCACCTTTATCAGCGCCATCTCGCGCGCCACGTGCGGGCCGTCTTTCGACAAATCGGCCACGCGATAGACCGGCACCAGGCGGTCGAGCTGCGCCTTTATCTGGCCGATCACCATTTCCGTGCCGGAGGTGACGACGTTAATGCGGCTGCGCGTACGGTCCTGGTCCACGGCGGCGACGGTCAGGCTGTCGATGTTGTAGCCGCGGCCGGAGAACAGCCCAATGACGCGCGCGAGCACGCCGGACTCGTTATCGACCAGCACCGAGATGGTGGCGCTGCGCAGGCTTTGTGCGGCGTCCGACATCAGACCAGCATCAGGCCTTCGTCGGTGATGCTGGCGGTGCGGCCGGCGTTTTCCGGGCCGAGTATCATCTCGTTATGCGCGGCACCGGACGGGATCATCGGGTAGCAGTTCTCCGCGCGGTCCACGCAGATGTCGGCGATCACCGGGCCGTCTATGGCGAGCATCTGTTCGATCACGCCGTCCAGCTCACCCAGATTGCGGGCGCGCAGGCCGTGCGCGTGGAAGCTTTCCGCCAGTTTGACGAAATCCGGCAGCGCGGCGCTGTAGCTTTCGGAATAGCGCGAACCGTGCAGCAGCTCCTGCCACTGGCGCACCATGCCCATGTATTCGTTGTTGAGGATGAATATCTTCACCGGCAGGCGGTACTGCGCCAGCGTTCCCATCTCCTGGATGTTCATCAGGATGCTGGCCTCGCCGGCGATGTCGATCACCAGCGCGTCCGGATGGGCCACCTGCACGCCGGCGGCGGCGGGCAGGCCGTAGCCCATGGTGCCCAGGCCGCCGCTGGTCATCCAGCGGTTCGGCCTGTCGAAATGGAAGTGCTGAGCGGCCCACATCTGGTGCTGGCCCACCTCCGTGCTGATGAAGGTGTCCCGCATGGACAGCTTGCACAGGTCGTGCAGGCGCTGGACGGCGTATTGCGGCTTGATCACCGCGTCCGGCGACATGTCCTGCGTAAAGCCCAGGCTGTTCACCGCGCGCCAGGCGGCGATCTCGCGCCACCATCCGGCCAGGGCGCCGCTGTTCTGGGGGGCCGGCTCGGCATGCCAGGCCGCAATCATCGCACGCAGGATCGCGCCCGCATCGCCCACGATGGGCACGTCCACGGCCACGTTCTTGTCTATGTTGGACGGGTCTATGTCGCCGTGTATCTTGAAGCTGTCCGGGCTGAAGGCGGACAGCCGGCCGGTGACGCGATCGTCAAAGCGGGCGCCGATGTTGAACAGCACGTCGCAACCATGCATCGCCATGTTGGCTTCGTAGGTGCCGTGCATGCCCAGCATGCCGAGGAAGTTCGGGTCAGACGCCGGATACGCGCCCAGCCCCATCAGCGTGTTGGTGCAGGGCAGGTTGCCGAGCCGGACGAGCTCGCCCAGCAGGCGCGAAGCCTCAGGCCCGGCGTTGATCACGCCGCCGCCAGCATACACCATGGGGCGCCGCGCGCCTTTCAGCGCCCGCACGGCGCGGCAGATCGCGGCCGGGTCGGGCTGGGTGACGGGGCGGTAGCTGCGGTGCGGCTTGCTGCCGGCGGGCTCGTAGGCGGCGGGCGCGATCAGTATGTTCTTCGGCAGGTCCACCACCACGGGGCCGGGGCGGCCGGTGCGCGCCACGTAGAACGCGTCGTGCACCGTGCGCGCCAGGTCCTCGCTGCGCTTGACCAGGTAATTGTGCTTGGTGGCCTGGCGGGTGATGCCGGTTGTGTCGGCTTCCTGGAACGCGTCGTTGCCTATCAGATGGGTGGGCACCTGGCCGGTGAGGCACACCAGCGGGATGGAATCCATCAGCGCGTCCAGCAGGCCGGTGACCGCGTTGGTGGCACCCGGGCCGCTGGTGACGAGCACCACGCCGACGCGGCCGGTGCTGCGCGCGTAGCCCTCCGCGGCGTGCACCGCGGCCTGCTCGTGGCGCACCAGGATGTGGCGTATGTCGCTCTGCTGGAACAGCGCGTCGTAGATCGGCAGAACCGCGCCGCCGGGGTAGCCGAAAATCACCTCGACGCCCTGGTCCCGCAGGCAGCGCAACAGCACCTCGGCGCCGGACGCGGCCTGGGTGACGTGCGCGGTTTCGCCCGCGGCTTGGGTGACGGCATTCATCCGGCGTTTCTAGCCGCCGCGGCAAAGCGCGTCAAATCCGGCTAGAATAAACCATTACTCAAGGTCACAAAAGCTTTTTGGTAATTGCTCAAAAGACATATAGCGCGCAATTAACCTATGCGTTCGTGTTTGGGCAGCGTTGCCTTCCGGGACCATCGGCCGATGCCGGAACCACGTCGCCTGCCGACGCGTGTATCGGCCCGTGGCCAGCACCGCGCGGCGCGCCGCCTCGTCCAGGCCGGTCTCGCCGCGCAGACAGGCGGACAATTCCGGCACGCCGTGCGCCCGCATCGCCGGCAAGGCCGCGTCCAGCCCGAGATCCAGCAGCAGGCGAACCTCCGCCAGCGCGCCGTCCTTCAGCATCGCCGCGAAGCGTGCGGCGATGGCGGCGCGCAGTTCCGCCCGCGGCGGGTCCAGCACCACGGCGCGCACGGCCCATCCCGTCTCAGCCGCCCTGGGCCGCGCCTGCCAGGACGCCAGACCGCGCCCCGTTCCTCGCCACACCTCCCAGGCGCGCGCCAGGCGCTGGCCCTGCATCACCCACGGACGCGCCGACGACGGGTCCGGATGCGGCCGCAGCAGCAGCAGCAGCAGCAGCAGCAGCAGCAGCAGCCGGATC
>CAHJWU010000182.1 GCA_903643085.1 Rhodospirillales bacterium | reverse complement strand
TCGGCCTGGACCGCATGACGCTGCGGATCATGCGCTGGGCGATGGCGCACTGGCCGCGGATGCACGGCATGAACCGGGTGTCCGGCACCTGGACCGCGGCGGCGCAGTTGGACCTGCGTCCGGCCCTGGGCAGCGCCGCCTTTTTCACCTTGGCTCCGGCCGGGTTGGACGGTGAGGACCGGGTGGCCCGCGCGCTTCGCCTGGGTGGCGCGGTGCAGCGGTTCTGGCTGACGGCGACGCGGCTGGGGCTGGCGATGCAGCCGGGCCTGGCGACGCTGATCTTCTCGCATTATGGTGCGCATGGCCTGCCGTTCACCACCGACCCGGCGCTGCAAGCAAAGGCCAGGAAGCTTGCCACCCGCTTCCAGGCCGTGCTGGGACGCCACCCCGATAGCCTGGTGTTCCTGGGGCGCATCGGGCAACCGCGCCCAGCCTTGCCGAAGGTCCGGTCAGTTCGGCGGGACATGGCGGACCTCGAACACTCCGCCCCGCCGGGCGGCGCCCTGCCTGCAATGGCGGAGACGTCGTCGCAAAGCGGCTAGATCGGTCTGCGTCTAAACCTGGCGCCGTTGCCGAGTTCGCCCGGCTTGCCAGGATGCCTGCTCTTGCGCCAAGCAAACCTTTGAAGGTTTGTGCATAGGGAAAGCTAGGCAGGCTTGCCAGGCCTGACATGGCAGCAGGCTGTTTGCGTAACAGGCCGCGCGAGCCTGCTTAGGGCAATCCATGTCCGGACCGGGACGCCGCATCGCGGAAAGAGCGGTGCAGGCGCTGGCTACGCGGCCATCTCTGCCCGGCCCCTTATGGGCCGGGCAGAGATACGGTCAGCCCTCCTTGGGCGCGTAGGCGACGCAGTAACCCTGTGGGCTGATCTGTCCGGCCACGATCTTGCAGGCATTTGGATCGACATACTGGGCGCACTTGCTGCACTGCTGGCCGTCTTTCGGCTGGTTCTGATATTGCACCAACTCCTGGGCGATCTTCTCGTCCTGCGCCCGGGCGGCGCTTGCAGCCAGCGTTGCGCCGGCCGCAACACCCAGGCCGGTACGGAGCATGACGCGACGGGTCGGATTATTGTTCATGGGGCAGCTCACTTAGCTTGAGGTTGCACAGTTCGGCTACTCGCCTCGAGTAACACCCGCGATGTGGCGGAGTTCCTGAAACTAGAAAGGCCCGTCACGCTTACGGACCCCTGTTGCGGCGATATTGCTATCTCGACTGGCACCCTCGGCGCGGCATCCAGGGAGGCTGCGAGCAACCTCCTTGAACCGCCACACCGGGCACCGCCAGCAGTGATGATTGACTCGTGTCGGCGACGAAAAGCTAGGCCACCTTCTTTAAATCCAGCCCCGCCCAGATCTCCGACAGCGCCGCCACCAGGTGCGCGATGTCCGCGTCCGTGTGCAAAGGCCCGGGCGTGATACGCAGCCGCTCCGTCCCGCGTGGGACCGTGGGGTAGTTGATCGGCTGGATGTAGATGCCGCGCTCCATCAACTGGTCGCTGATCGCCTTGCACAGCGCGGCGTCGCCGACCATCACGGGGACGATGTGGCTGGGATTGTGCATGTGCGGGATGCCCGCCAGGTCCAGCGCCCGGCGCAGCTTGGCCACGCGGTCCTGCTGCGCCGCCCGCTCCTCGCTGCTGGCCTTCAGGTGCCGCACGCTCGCCAAGGCGCCTGCCGCGATGGCGGGAGGCTGCGAGGTGGTGAAGATGAAGCCCGAGGCGAAGCTGCGCACATAGTCCACCACCACGGCGGACGATGCGATGTAGCCGCCGATGATGCCGTAGCCCTTGGCCAGCGTGCCCTCGATCACGGTCAGGCGATCCATCAGGCCCTCCCGCTCGGCGACGCCGCCGCCGCGTGGGCCATACAGGCCGACGGCATGCACCTCGTCGCAGTAGGTCATGGCGCCGTGCTTCTCGGCCACGTCGCAGAACTCGGCGAGCGGGGCGATGTCGCCGTCCATGGAATACACGCTCTCGAAGGCGATCAGCTTGGGCGCGTCCGGGTCCATCTCCGACAGGCGGCGGTCCAGGTCCTCGGGGTCGTTATGCGCGAAGACCTGGTAGGGCGCGCGGCTGTGCCGGATGCCCTCGATCATGCTGGCGTGGTTCAGCGCGTCGGAGAAGATGGTGCAGCCCGGCATGCGCCCGGCCAAGGTGCTGAGCGCCGCCAGGTTCGACATGTAGCCGGAGCTGAACAGCAGCGCCGCTTCCTTGCCGTGCAGGTCGGCCAGCTCCTCCTCCAGCATGACGTGGTAGTGGTTGGTGCCGGCGATGTTGCGGGTGCCCCCCGCGCCGGCGCCGCAACTGTCCAGCGCCTCGTGCACGGCGGCGAGCACCTTGGGATGCTGGCCCATGCCGAGGTAGTCGTTGCTGCACCAGACCGTGACCTCGTCCTGGGCGTTGCCGCGCAGGTGCGACGCCTTGGGGAAGCTGCCGGCCCGGCGCTGCAAGTCGGCGAAGGTCCGGTAATTGCCATCCTTGCGCAACCCGTCCAGACCTTTGCGGAAGAAACCATCGTAATCCATCGCCTGCCCTCCCGGCATGTGCGTGTTCAGGTCGCCGCAGCCGGTGCGGCATCCGTTTCCATATGGGCGCTGCACCCGGCGGCGCAGCCTGGGTCGCGCGCGATCAGCAGGGCGTCGCGCCCCGCCGCTCGCCGCTCCGTCACCGCCCAGCCCCACAGCCGGGCAAACGGCAGCGGCAGCACGAGCACGACGTGTTCGATGACCGCCAGCGTCAGCATGGTCATCACGAAGGTTTGGCCGACCTGCCCCACCCCATCCGTCCCGGCCAGCGCAGCCAGCCAGAGTAGCCCCGCACCCACCGATATGGGCATCAGCGGGTTCATCGCCCGCCGGCGGAAGAAGCTTTTGAGGTATGCCAGACGTGCCGGCAGGAACTCCTCGCCCAGGTTGCGCACGCCTAGGAAGAAGTTGAGCTTTGCCGAGGTCCGTCCGGCCCACAGCACCATGAAGGTCCAGGTGCCGGCCTGGTTCGGCGCGCCCCAGCTTGCCCAGACGATCACGCCGGCGGTCGCCAGGATCGCCAGCTCATGCCACAGGCACGCCTGCACGCCGTGCCAGAAATGCGCCCAGCCGGCGCAGCCCGCCGGGCAGGCGGTGCGCCGGGGGCCGGTGACGTAGCCCATGAAGAACGCCATCTCGTGCCAGCCCCAGGCCAGCACCGCCCAGGTGAAGGCGGCATAGGCGGCTGGCGCGGTCGCCGATGCGCTGGTGGCGGCCAACTGCCATAACGCCAGCGCGAACAGGGCGGTGCCGCCCGCCATGCTCCACCGGAAGGTGCGGGCGGGCAGGTTGTCCAGCCAGATGATCAGCCCGGTGCTGAACCACCACACGAACAGCGCATACAGGACGGGTCCGGCGGTGTTCATTGCGTTGCCGGGGCCGCTACCACGCGGCCTGCAGGCGGACGTTCTCCGGCATGGCGTTGGCCTTCACCGGCACGAGATACATCCGGATGAACGCCGCACCCGCCGCGACCGTCAGCCCGGCGCCGCGCAGCTTGCCGATGATGCCGCCCTGGCGCCGCGCCTCACGCTTGGCGACGGTGATTTGCCGCAGCCGCTCGAACCCGCGGGCAAAGGCCGGGTTGTCGAGGTCCAGCGCCACCGGGAACACCTGCTTGGTGATCTCGGTCGTGATGCGGAACACCTTGAAGTCATACTCGGTGGGGTCCACGCCGAGAGCCGCATGGAACACCGGGCGGGCATGGTCGCGCACATACATCGTCGCGAACACCGCCAGCAGGAAGAAGCGTATCCATAGCTTGTTGACGCCGGTCAGCAGCTTGGGGTCCGCACGCATCAGCAGCGCGAACGCCTCGCCGTGGCGGAACTCGTCGCCGCACCATTCCTCGAACCAGGCGAAGATCGGATGGATCATCCGGTCGGGATGCTGCTGCAGGTGGCGGAAGATGGTGATGTAGCGGGCGTAGCCGATCTTCTCGCTGAGGTAAGTCGCATAGAAGACGAACTTCGGCTTGAAGTAGGTGTACTTCTTCACCTTGGTGAGGAAGCTGAGGTCCACGCCGACGCCGAAGTCCTTCAGCGTGTCGTTGATGAACCCGGCGTGCCGGGCCTCGTCGCGCGCCATCAGGGCGAACAGCTCGTGGATGTCGCCGTGGGTGATGCGCTTCTTGATCTCGGCGTACAGCACGCAGCCGCTGAACTCGGCGGTGACGGAGCTGATGAGGAATTCCAGCAGTTCCGCCCGCAGCGCCGGCTCCAGGGTGGACAGGTCCACGTCGAACCGGCTGTCGCGGATGAAGTGGCCGCGGTTCGGGTCGGCCCGCATCTCGGCGATCAGGGCGTTCCACTCGGTGCGGACGCGGCTGACGTCAATCCGCTCCATTGCCGCGAAGTCGGTGGTGTAGAAGCGCGGGCTGAGGACGGTGTCCTCCTGCGCCATGCGGGTGGCCTCGTTCATCGGCTTGGAAGTGGCCGGGGTGGCTAGGGTCGTGGACATCAGTGCGTCTCCTTCGGCAGGAAGCCGACCTCGTAGAGTTCCGTCAGCTCGAACATCCCGGCGATCCCTGCCCACCAGCGGGCCAGGGCGCCGCCGCGGATGACGGTAGCGGTGGTGCGCAGGACGCGGTGCTCGCCGAAGGCTACGTCGGCCGGGGCGTTGTGCACGACGACCTTGTCGCCGGGCTGGATGTCGCCGCCGTCTGGTACGGCATGGGCGTGGAAGGACAGCGGGGTCTGCGAGACGTCTACGTCGCAGGGGACGGTGACGGTCTCGCCGCCGAATAGCCAACTCATGGGGTTGGCCTTTTGGGGGTGGGAGCAGCTCCTGTCCCCTCTCCGTTCGGGAGAGGGTTAGGGAAAGGCCACTCGGGCTGCATCTGGCAATTTGGGCCGGGATGACGCTTCACCGGACCGAAATATGTGCCGGCGGTTTCCCTCACCCCGCCCCTCTCCCGGAGGGAGAGGGGGCAGGAGTGGACGGGGGTCATAGGCGCTGCTCCGCTTGCTCGATCCGTGGCTGCAGGTGCAGGAGGCGGGCGAACACGGCGACGTTCAGGCTGCCGAACGCCTGTAGCTCCAGGTGCCGTCCGTCGGACGGGTCATCCAGGGTCAGCCGCCCATCGCTCCACGCCGCCAAGTGGAACGGCGGGGCGGCGCCGATGCCGTCGAGGCGCCGCGCCCGCGCCAGGCCGCGCATGGTCGAGCGGATGAAGCCCTGCTCGCCTTGCAGCACATCCACCGTCTGCTCCGTTTGGGCATCCGTCACCACCACGGCGCCATCCGCCCGGTCGGCGAAGCGCAGGTCACGGCTGGCCACCACCGACCCGGTTTCCTCGACCTGGGTTGATCCGGCGATCCGTCCGGCAACCGCGCCCATGAAGGCGAGGCCGATCATTGCGAAGACAATCCGCTGCGGCCAGCGGTGGATGCTCGTCTCGGGCACGGCGTATCCTCCTCGTCTGCCGGGCAGTTTGCGCCCGGCGCTTATGCGGCGACCGGCGTCTGTGCGCCGACGCCGGGGTGGTCCGGCTGCGCCAGGACGGGCGCCGGCATGTCTGCCGAGGCCGCCAGGGCACGCCCTAGGATCTGCCCGGCGTAGGACGCGTCCGGGATGGCGCGCAACGCAGGCTCGGCCCGCGCCATGCGCCACGGCCGCGCGTGCGGCCACAGCATGAGGTACGCTAGCCGGTCTCCGGGGTGCAGCGAAAGACAGATATCGCCGAATCCATCCTTGCCCACCCGCAGCGATGCCGAATCCACTTTCGCGAAAGGCAGGTTCATCGTCATCGGCAGCACCAGGCCCATCTGCACCACCACGCGCTTGTTGGTGATCGAGTAAACCGTGCTGCGCCCGACGCCCCAGGCATAGCCTGTCAGCACCAGGATCGGCACCAGGCCAACCCCGGCCAGCTTCGCCGTGCTGAGCGCCAAGGCCGCCATAGGCGTGCCACCGATCAGGCCAGATAGGAAGCACCAGGCGACGATCACGCCGAAGTAAACTGCCAGCCCGCGGATGTGGAACGCCTGCAGCGCCAGCACGCGCCAGTCGGGGACGCCCTGCCATAGCAGCCGCTCGCCTTCCGGCAGGCGGGACGGCAGGCCTTGCGCCGCTTCTCCGCGGAACGCGGTTTGACGGGCGCTCACAGGATTGGCTCCGACCGCTTGGGCGTCGAGTACAGGAAGCCGCCGCCGAAGTAGCCCATCAGCTTTTCCTCCTCCAGGATCGTCACGGTGTCGGCGTTCTTCAGCCTCGGCACGTCGTGGAACTGCGCGCCGGTGATGGCGCCGACCCTGATCTGCCGGCGCTTGCGGTTGATGCGGGCGAAGTGCTGCGGCAGCAGCACCCGGCCGCTGCCGTCCGCCAGCTCCAGCTCGAAGTAGCGGATCACCACCTCCGAGCGGTCCACCCAACTGTCCACGACCGTCCCGGCCAGGGCGCCGTCATGGCCATGGACGGCCATGCCCTCGGGGTTCGGGTCCTCGGTGGCGATCCAGAACATCTGGTGGTTGCGCAGCGGCACGATCTTCGGCAGCTCGTCGTCGAAGGTGACGTCCGGCTTGTCCATCCGGTTCTGGGCGTAGGCCGCCGGGCCGACGCCGTCCACCAGCGGGTTGCCGGTCGGCACGATGGGCGAGCCGTTCCAGGACGCCGTGTGCTTCCCGGCCACGCGCTCCCCCTGCTCCTTGCGCGGCGCCAGGAAGACGTGGCCATCGTGCATGATGAACGACTTGGGGGACGGCGGCACCGGGAAGCCTGGGATGACCTCGCCCTTGACCTCG
>CAHJWU010000181.1 GCA_903643085.1 Rhodospirillales bacterium | reverse complement strand
GTTGCGCAGTCAAGGAAGGAAGCAAGGCCTTCTTTTTTGAAAAAAAGAAGCAAAAAACTTTTGACTCCGCTGTCGCGGACTTTCGTTGTGTGGGCGTGTGCCCGCGACGATGCGTGTTTCACTTTAGGCAGCCGTTTTGCTCGTTTATTTTCCGCTGCAAGCCAAGCCTCTTCGTTGACCGTACTGTCAGGAAGAGCAGGACAGAGGCGCCAATCGACAGCAGGTTTATTGCGACCTTGTTGGCCTCGGTAACGCCGAAGGCCAATGTTGACGCGATGAAAACTAGCCTGAGTGCCAGCAGAGCGTAGCCGGACGTACGTTTGCGCCAGCCGGACCAGTTCCTTGCGTCGGTTCCGGGATCGAGAAGTTCGGCTGTGCCGAATGCCACCCAGATCGCAGGGCCGCAAAAGTTCTGCCGATCGAAACCCGGGTACCTGAACCTGCAGGCCACCAGCACCAGCATTGCAGCCGCAACCACCCACATCCGCCTGCAAAACATCACCGCCTCCGTCGCCAAGATCACGGTCCTATCCACCATCGCGCGACAGCGGAGAAAAAGTTTTTTGCTTCTTTTTTGCAAAAAAGAAGGCCTTGCTTGCTTCACTCCGCCGCCACCAACACGTCGCGTGCCGCGAACCGCCGGCGGGCGTGTTCGAACGCCACGTAGATCGCGGGCGTCGTGTAGAGCGTGAGGACCTGGCTCAGCAGCAGGCCGCCCACAATCGCCACGCCCAGCGGGCGGCGCAGTTCGGATCCGGTGCCGTGGTCCAGCACGAGGGGCAGCGCGCCGAGCAGGGCGGCGGCGGTGGTCATCATGATGGGGCGGAAGCGCAGCACGCAGGCTTCCACGGCGGCTTCCTCGGAGGTGATGCCGCGGGTGCGTTCGGCTTCGAGCGCGAAGTCCACCACCAGGATGCCGTTCTTCTTCACGATGCCCATCAGCAGGACGATGCCGACCAGGGCGACGACGGAGAGGTCCGAGCCGGTGAGCATGAGGGCGAGGAGGGCGCCGATGCCGGCGGAGGGCAGCGTGGAGAGGATGGTGACCGGGTGGATGAAGCTTTCGTAGAGCACGCCGAGCACGATGTAGATCACCGCGACGGCGGCCAGGATCAGCCAGGGTTCGGCGGCCAGGCTGCGCTGGAACTCGGCGGCGTCTCCGGAATAGGCGCCGATTATGGTGGCGGGCATGCCGATGTCGGTTTGGGCCTGCTGGAGTTCGGCCACCGCGCGGCCGAGCGAGGCGCCGGCGCGGACGTCGAAGCTGAGGGTGACGGCGGGGAACTGGGACTGGTGGGTGATCACCAGCGGCGCCACCCGGCGGACCAGGTGGGCGATCGCCAGCAGCGGGACCTGGCTCACGGTGTTCGTGGTGGCGACTGTCGTGGTGGCGACCTGGGCGGCGCCGTTGGCGCCGAAGCTGGCGACGGTGCCGGGGACGCGGAGTTTTTCCAGCGATTCGGGGTGGGCGATCCAGTCGGGGTTGGCGGAGAGGACGACGCGGTACTGGTTGGATTGCTGGTAGATGGTGCTGACCTGGCGCTGGCCGAACGCGTCGTAGAGCACGTCCTCAATGGCCTGCATGGTGACGCCGAGGCGGGTGGCGCGGTCGCGGTCCACCACGATCTCGGTGGCGAAGCCGTCATCCTGCTGGTCGCTGGTGACGTGGTCCAGGTCTGGCGCGTGGGACAGGCGCTCGATCAGGCGCGGGGTCCAGAGCGCCAGCTCGGTGGCGTCGGTGTCGGTCAGCGTGTACTGGTATTGCGTGCGGCTGACGCGGGCGCCGATCTGGATGTCCTGGACCGGCTGCATGTAGGTGGCAAGGCCCGCCATGCCGGCCAGCGCCGCCTGCAGGCGGGGGATGACGACCGCCATCGCCGCGCGCTGGCGGCGCGGCTTGAGCGTGATGGAGAGCCGGCCGACATTCGGCGTGGGGTTCACGCTGCCGGCGCCGATCAGGGAGGCCACGCTGTCCACGGCCGGGTCGCGCTGCACGATGTCGGCGGCTTGCAGTTGCAGCCTGGCCATGGCGGGGATGGAGATGTTCTGGGCGGCCTCGGTGGTGGCGATGATTGCGCCGGTATCCTGCTGCGGCAGGAAGCCTTTCGGCACCACCATGTAGAGCAGGATGGTGCCGGCCAGGGTCAGCACGGCGATGCCGAGGACGAGCGTCTGGTGGCGCAGGCTGACCACCAGGCTGCGGCGGTAGCGTTCCAGCAGGGCGGCGAAGA
This sequence comes from Rhodospirillales bacterium, assembly GCA_903643085.1. Classification (GTDB taxonomy): domain Bacteria; phylum Pseudomonadota; class Alphaproteobacteria; order Acetobacterales; family Acetobacteraceae; genus BOG-908. Next base: position 4,546 of record CAHJWU010000181.1, on the reverse strand, counting down.
AGCGGTCCGACCGGCTGCCGGCGCCCGGTTGGTGGGGGCGGAGAAGGCGGCCGCACATCATCGGCGTGAGTGTCAGCGAGATGACGGCGGAGACGGCGACGGCCACCGAGAGGGTGACGGAGAACTCCTTGAACAGCCGGCCGACGACGCCGCCCATGAACAGCAAGGGGATGAACACGGCGATCAGCGAGACGGTGAGCGAGACGATGGTGAAGCCGATCTGGCCGGCGCCGCGGAAGGCGGCTTCCAGCGGCGGCACGCCGTCCTCGATGTAGCGGACCACGTTCTCTATCATGACGATGGCGTCGTCCACCACGAAGCCGGAGGCGACGGTGAGCGCCATAAGCGAGAGGTTGTCCAGGCCGTAGCCGAGCCAGTCCATCACGCCGAAGGTGCCGATGAGGCTGAGCGGCAGGGCCACCGCGGGGATGAGGGTGGCGCGCCAGTTGCGCAGGAACAGGTAGATGACGGCGACGACGAGGCCCATGGCCAGCAGGAGGGTGCCCTGCACGTCGGCGACGGAGGCGCGTATGGTCTGCGTGCGGTCGGCCGAGACTTCCAGCTTCATGCCGGGCGGCAGGGCGCGGGTGAGTTGCGGCAGTTCGGCCTGCACGGCGCGCACGGTCTCGACGATGTTGGCGCCCGGCTGGCGCTGCACGTCCAGCAGCACGGCGGGGCGGCCGCCGTCCCTGTGCGAGAAGTACAGGGCGCCCACACGGTCGTTCTCCACGCCGTGGGTGACGCTGCCCACGTCGCTGAGGCGGATCGCGGCGCCGGCGCGCCAGGCCAGGATGAGGTCTCGGTAGGCTTCGGGGGTGACGAGCTGGTCGTTGGTGCCGACGGCGTAGGAGATGTGCGGGCCGTTGAAGCTGCCCTTGGCGCCGCTGACGTTGCCGGCGGTGATGGCGCTGCGCACGTCCTCCATGGACAGGCCGTAGGCGGCCAGGCGCGCGGGATCGAGCTGGACGCGTATGGCGGGTTTCAGGCCGCCCTGGACGACGACGCGGCCGACGCCGTCTATCTGGCTGAGCTTGGGCTGCAGGAGCGTGTCGGCGGCGTCCGCCACCTGGTCGGTCGGCACCGTGTCGCTGGTGACGGCCAGGCTCATGATCGGCGCGTCTGCCGGGTTCACGCGGTTGTAGCTGGGCGGGTAGGGCAGGGAGGCGGGCAGGATGCCCTGGGCCGCGTTTATCGCGGCCTGGACGTCCTGGGCGGCGCCGTCGATGCTGCGCGTGAGGTCGAACTGCAGGGTGATCTCGCTGGTGCCCACCGCGGACGAGCTCTGCATGGTGGTGATGCCGTTGATCTGGCCGAGCTGTCGTTCGAGGGGAGCGGTGACCAGGGTGGACATGGTGTCCGGTCCGGCGCCCGGGTACGAGGTGGTGACGACGATTGTGGGGAAGTCGACCTGCGGCAGGGCGCTCACGGGCAGGGCGGCGTAGCCCAGCGCGCCGCCTAGCAGGACGGCGATTGCCAGCAGCGAGGTGGCGATGGGCCGCGCTATGAAGGGGGCGGAGAGGGACATGGGGGGAGTGTGCCGTAGATGCTTTGCCTGGGGTTAGTTAAGGCGAGGCAAGGCAAGGCAAGCAGTCCTTTTTTGAAAAAAAGGACCAAAAAACTTTTGCTCCCGGCGCTGGTTCAGGCTGCCTCGGTGCGTTTGGAACCGCCGACTGCTGCAAATGCGCGGTGACAAAAGTTTTTTGGTCTTTTCAAAAAAGGACTGCTTTCCTTGGAGATGTCAGCGATGGATTACATCAACCTCGGCCGCACCGGACTCAAAGTCTCCCGCCTCTGCCTGGGCTGCATGACGTACGGCGAGCCCGGACGCGGGACGCATGAATGGACGTTGCCCGAGGCTGACTCCAAGCCGTTCTTTGCCCGCGCGCTGGACGCGGGGATCAACTTTTTCGACACGGCCAACGTGTATTCGGCGGGGTCGAGCGAGGAGATACTCGGCCGGGCTCTGCGCCACGTGCCGCGGCACGCGGTGGTCGTCGCCACCAAGGTACACGGGCCGATGCACAAGGGGCCAAACGGCGGCGGCCTGTCGCGCAAGGCGATATTGGGGGAGATCGACGCCAGCCTGAAGCGGCTCGGGATGGAATACGTCGATATCTACCAGATACATCGTTTCGATTCGGAGACGCCGGTCGAGGAGACGCTGGAGGCGCTGCACGACGTGGTCCGGGCGGGCAAGGCGCGCTATATCGGCGCGTCCTCGATGCATGCGTGGCAGTTCTGCCGCGCTCTCTACGTGTCCAGGCTGAACGGCTGGGCGCAGTTCGTTTCCATGCAGAACCATCTGAACCTGCTGTACCGGGAGGAGGAGCGGGAGATGCTGGGCCTGTGCCAGGAGGAGGGCGTGGGGGTGATACCGTGGAGCCCGCTGGCGCGCGGCAGGCTGACGCGGCCCTGGACGGACGAGGCGCCGACGAAGCGGGCGGAGACGGACCAGTTCGGCCGCACGCTGTACAAGGGCGGCGAGGACGCCGACCGCGCGGTGGTGGGCGCGGTGCAGCGCGTGGCGGAGGCGCGCGGTGTGCCGATGGCGCAGGTGGCGCTGGCCTGGGTGCTGGCCAGGCCGGGTGTCACGGCGCCGATCATCGGCGCGAGCAGGATGTCGCATTTGGAGGATGCGCTGGCCGCGATGGCACTGAGGCTGACGCCGGAGGAGACCGGCCTGCTGGAGGCGCAATATGCGCCGCGGCGGGTTGCGGGGTTCGTGTGAGACCGGCCCGCCTCGAGGCTGGCGCTTGGGCAGGCGAGGCTGACGCTTGAGCGGAACGGCCTTTTTCGAAGACGCAAAACTTTCGTCGCCTGCGCAGGAAGCGCCGCCTCGTGTCAGCCGGACGCACCGGGATGCCGTGGATTCGGGGGAGCAGAAGTTCGGGCCTTTTTCAAAGATGGCGTACCGGAAGGTGCGGCTGCCGGAAGCGGCACCGGGACCGGTAATCCCTGCGTGATCGCGAGCGGTCCCCGGGGGTGGTTTCGCACAGCAGGCAGTGGTTTTTGAAAAACGGACCGAAAAACTTCCGCTGCCTTGCATCTGAACCGGCCGGGCTGCCGTAGGGTTAATCCAGTCGGGCCATATGGCGCCTGGGTAGCTGTTTTTGTTTCTTTTTCTCAAAAAAGAAGGCGTTGCTTCCTCCCCGCGGCGATACGCGCTAGAGACGCATACGCGGGCGGGCACCAGACATGGACATGGCGGCAGAACCGCTCCAACAACCGATTTTCCGAAGAGATCCACCGTCGATGATGCCGGCTACAGGCGACCCCCGGGTCGTAATCGTGGGCGCTGCCTGCCGCCTGCCCGGCGCCGACGGCGAGGACGCGTTCTGGCGGTTGCTGGATGAGGGGCGCTGCGCCGTGGGCGATGTGCCGGACGGCCGCTGGTCGCCCGCGCGCTACCTGCATGCGCGCCGGTCCGAACCCGGTTTCAGCTACAGCTTCAAAGGCGGCTACATCGACGGCGCGTTCGCCTTCGACCCGGCCGTGTTCGGCATTTCGCCGCGCGAGGCGGCGGAGATGGACCCGCAGCAGCGCCTGCTGCTCGAAGCGGTGTGGAGCGCGCTGGAAGATGGCGGCATCGCGCCCGGCACGCTGGCTGGCGAGAACGTGGGCGTCTATGTCGGCGCCTCCGGCCTGGACCATGGCGCGCTGCAGGTGGCCGACCTGGGCGGCATAGACAGCCATTTCATGACCGGCAACACGCTGTCCGTGCTGGCCAACCGGATCTCCTACATCTTCGACCTGCGCGGGCCGAGCTTCACGGTGGACACCGCGTGCTCCTCCTCGCTGGTGGCCTTCGCGCAGGCGCAGGCGGCGATTGCGTCCGGCCAGATAGACACGGCGATCGTGGCGGGCGTGAACCTGCTGCTCTCGCCGTTCCCCTTCATCGGCTTCTCGCGCGCCGGCATGCTCTCGCCCAGCGGGCTGTGCCACGCGTTCGGGGCCGCGGCGGACGGCTACGTGCGCGGCGAGGGCGCGGTGGCGATGGTGATCACCAGGCTGGCAAGCGCGGTGGCGCGGCGCCAGCGCGTGCGCGCGGTGGCGCTGGCGTCCGCCACCAATTCGGACGGGCGGACGAACGGCATCGCTTTGCCCGCCATCGAGGGCCAGCGTAGCCTGCTCGAGCGCATCTACGGCGAGGCCGGCATCGATCCGGACCGGCTGGCCTTCATCGAGGCGCACGGCACCGGCACCAGCGTGGGCGATCCGGCAGAGGCCACCGCCATGGGCCTCGCACTCGGCAGGCGGCGGGCGCGGCCGCTGCCGATCGGCTCGGTCAAATCCAACATCGGCCATCTCGAGCCGGCCTCGGGCCTGGCCGGCTTGCTCAAGGCGGTGCTGGCGCTGGAGCACCGCCGCCTGCCGGCCTCGCTGCACGCGCAGGCGGCCAACCCGGCCATCGATTTCGCGTCGCTGAACCTGTGCCTGGCCAGCGCGCCGGTGGCGCTGCCGGCCGAGGGCGTGTGGCTCGCGGGCGTGTCTTCCTTCGGCTTCGGCGGCACCAACGCGCATGTGGTGATACGCCAGAGCGAGCCGG
>CAHJWU010000180.1 GCA_903643085.1 Rhodospirillales bacterium | reverse complement strand
GGGCCGCGCAGAGACGCCCCACCCGGTCGCGCAGACCGCCATCACCCATCGCACCGATCTGCGTCATGCCGCCGGCCGACCACTGGCCCATGCCGCCCAGCTCCGGATGGCTGAACTGCGCCATCCGGCCGCCGCCGCTCGCCAGCGCGTCCTGCAGCACGCGCGCCGCCTCCACGCTGAAGCCGTGCTCGCGCGCCAGCGCCGCCAGATCGTCCATGTTCATCGCTCCCGTCCGCCCGGCGCGGAAACGCCGGACGCGCGTCCGGGATCGACAGCGCGGGCACAAAGCAGGCAAGGCCTTCTTCTTTGCAAAAAAGAAGCAAAAAACTTTTGCTCCCCGCCTGCCCCGCGCGCACGCCGGTCCTGCCAGGGCGCGCACTTGCAGGACCAGGGCGGGCCGTCGTGCAAGCGGAAGAGCAAAAGTTTGCTTCTTTTTTGCAAAAAAGAAGGCCTTGCCTGTACCGCCCGCCGCCCCGCTCGGCCAAGCTTTGTCTTTCCAGAAACCCAATCCGCGCTAAGATTCGCGCCACGATGTCCCTCGGCCCCCGTCTCGAGTTCCGCCAGTCGCAGTCTCTGGTCATGACGCCGCAGCTGCGTCAGGCGATCAAGCTGCTGCAGTTCTCCAACCTGGAGGTCGCCGCCTTCATCGAGGAGGAGCTCGAGCGCAACCCCCTGCTGGAACGCGACGAGCGCCCCGAGACGGTGGGCGAGCGGCCGGCCGCCGACCTGCCGGACCGCCCGGCCGAGGGTGCGGACACCGTCGAGTTCGTCGCCGCCGCCACCATGCCGGACGCCGGCGAAAGCCCGCTGGACCACGAGGCGGATGGTTATGAGGCGCTCGGCCCCGCTGACGGGCTGGCCATGCCCGCGACCCTCTCTTCGACAGGCGGCTCGCAAAGCTTCGAGTCGGACGACCGCGGCCTGGAAGACACGCTGCAGACCAGGCCCAGCCTGCGTGACCACCTGGGCGAGCAGCTCCGCCTCGGCTTCCCGGACCGCGCGGACCGGCTGATCGGCGCCCACCTGATCGCCCTGCTGGAACCCTCCGGCCGGCTGTCCGCGGACACCGCCGACATCGCCCGCGTGCTGGGCGCCGATCCGGACCACGTGGAAGCCATACGCCAGCGCATGATGGCGTTCGACCCTGCCGGCATGTTCGCCCGCAGCCTGGCCGAATGCCTGGCCGCCCAGCTCCGCGAGCGCAACCGCCTGGACCCCTGCATGGCCGCCCTGCTGGAACACCTGGAGCATCTCGGCCGGCGGGACATGCGCACGCTGATGGAGGTCTGCGGCGTCGACTGGGACGACCTGCAGGACATGATAGCCGAAATCCGCGGGCTGGAGCCGAAACCCGGCGCCAACTGGGACAGCACGCCGCTGCCCGCCGTGATCCCTGACGTGCTGATGCGCGCCGCCCCCGGCGGGGACTGGCTTCTGGAGCTGAACCCGGACACCATGCCGCGCATCCTGGTCAACGAGGCGTTCTACGCCCGCATCAGCCGCGACCCCGCGCGCGACACCCGCGCCTTCGCCAGCGAGCGCCTGGCGACCGCCAACTGGCTGGTCAAATCCCTCCAGCAGCGCGCGCAGACCATTCTGAAAGTCGCCGGCGAGATCGTCCGCCGGCAGGACGGCTTCTTCCGCCACGGCGTCAGCCACCTGCGCCCGCTGATCCTGCGCGACATCGCCGAGGAGGTGACGCTGCACGAGAGCACCGTCAGCCGGGTGACCGCCAACAAGTTCATCGCCACCCCGCGCGGCATCTTCGAGATGAAATATTTCTTCACCACCGCGATCGCCGGCGCCGGCGGCGAAAGCCACAGCGCCGAGGCGGTGCGCCACCGCATACGCGCCATGGTGGCGGCCGAGGCGGCGGCCGACATCCTGTCCGACGACGCGATCGTCGCCACACTGAAGCGCGAGGGCATAGACATCGCGCGCCGAACGGTGGCCAAATACCGCGACGCGCTGCGCATCCCCAGTTCGGTGCAGCGCAAGCGGGACCGCGCCTTGCAGGCAGCACCAGCTTTCACGGCGTAGGCGCCCGCTCTCCCCGGACTGGCACGGAGGTGGCCGCATGCAGATCAACGTCTCGGGCAAACAGGTGGACCTGTCCGACTCCCTGCGCACACGCGTCGCCCTGAGCCTGGACGGCATAACCAGCAAGTATTTCGACCAGGCGATGGAGGCCAACGTGACGTTCGGCCGCGCCCGCAGCTTCTTCACCTGCGACATCAACGTACATGCCGGCCGCGGCCTGACGCTGCGCGGCGAGGGCGAGGCAGGCGACGCCAACGCCGCCTTCGACGACGCGGCCGAGCACATCGCGATCCGACTGCGCCGCTACCGCCGCCGGGTGAACGAACACCACCGCGCGCCCGCCAGCCGCGACAAGCCGCAGGCCGCACGCGCCTACGTGCTACGCGCCGAGCCGGACGAGGCGCCGGCCGCCGCCGAGCAGACCGAAATCACCGCCACCACCTTTGCCACCGTCATTGCCGAGACCGTCACCGAAATCGACCGGCTGACGGTGGGCGACGCGGTCATGCGCATGGATCTCGCGGACCAGCCGGTGCTGATGTTCCGCAATTCGTCCACCGGAGAGCTGAACGTGGTGTACCGGCGGGCGGATGGAAACATCGGCTGGATCGATCCTGCTCGGGGGTAGGTGAGAGAGGCCTTCCGGTACCATCAGCCCACTTCTGCGTTGATCTTCGGGCAAGCAAGAAAGGCCTTCTTTTTTGCAAAAAAGAAGCGAAAAACTTTTGCTTCCTGCGCAGGTCCGGTCGCTTCGTTGCATGCACAGACACTTGGCCGCCGCACATCCGGCGAAGCGACACTTGGCGTCTTCGACACAACGGCCTGCTTGCTTCTGCGACACTCCTCAACGCGCTTCCTGAAACCTCTCGAACCCCGCCGCCCGCAGCTCACAGGCCGGACACGTGCCGCAGCCATACCCCCACGCGTGCAGCACGCCCCTCTCCCCCAGGTAGCAGGTGTGCGTGTCGCGTACGATGATTTCGAGAACACCCAGGCTGTCGGCCATCGCCCAGGTCGCCGCCTTGTCCAGCCACATCAACGGCGTCTCCAGCACGTATCGCCGCTGCATCCCCAGGTTCAGCGCCACCTGCATCGCCTTCACCGTATCGTCCCGGCAGTCCGGATAACCGGAGAAATCCGTCTCGCACATGCCGGCGACGATACGCCGCACGCCGCGCCGGTACGCCAAAGCCGCCGCGTAGGTCAGGAAAAGCAGGTTGCGCCCCGGCACGAACGTGTTCGGCAATCCCTCCGCGCCCATCGATATCGCCACCTCGGCGGTCATCGCCGTCTCGCCCAGCGCGGCCATTCCCGGCCGCAGGTCGATCAGGTGATCCGCGCCCAGCCGTCCCGGCCAGCGCGCGGCCAGCGCCGCCCGTACAGGTGCCCGGCAATCCAGCTCCACACGGTGCCGCTGGCCGTAGTCGAAGCCTACCGTCTCCACCTGCGCGTAGCGGTCCAGCGCCCAGGCCAGGCAGGTGGTCGAATCCTGGCCGCCGCTGAACAGCATCAGGGCTTTTTCCATGCGGACATCCTATCCCCCCCATTTGCACCAGCCAGATGCACCAGGAAACACCGAAGCGCCGGCAGCATCTGCAGGAGCAAAAGTTTTTTGCTTCTTTTTTTCAAAAAAGAAGCCCTTTCTTGCCTATGCCGTCCGACTTCACCGAAGAGGAAATCGCCCGCTACGCCCGCCACATCCTGCTCGAAGAAGTCGGCGGCACCGGCCAGGCCCGCCTGCGCGAAGCAAGCGTGCTCATCGCCGGCGCCGGTGGCCTGGGCAGCCCGCTGGCCCTCTATCTCGCCGCCGCCGGCATAGGCACCATCGGCATCGCCGACAATGACACGGTCGAGCTCTCCAACCTGCAGCGCCAGATCGCCCACACCACGGCGCGCCTCGGCGCCTCGAAGACAAGCTCAGCCGCCGCCGCGGCCGCCGCCCTCAACCCGCTGGTCCGCATCGTCCAGCACCACATCCGCATCACCGCCGAAAACGCCCCTGCCCTGCTCGCCCCCTACGACATCGTCTGCGACGGCACGGACAATTTCGCCACCCGCTACGCCCTGGCCGACGCCGCCTGGCGCGCCGGCAAGACGCTGGTCTCGGCTGCCATCCTCCGCTTCGAAGGCCAGCTCTCCACATTCCGTCCCGGCCGCAACACCGCCGGCGCAGCGAACCCGTGCTACCGCTGCCTGCACGCCGCCCCGCCGCCTGCCGGCCTGGTGCCAAGCTGCGCGCAGGCCGGCGTGCTCGGCACCGTCACCGGCGTCATGGGCACGCTGCAGGCCACCGAAGCGCTCAAGGAGGTCCTGGGCATTGGCGAAAGCCTGGCGGGCCGTCTGCTCACCTGGGACGCGCTGACCATGCGGTTCCGCCTCATCAGGCTGCCTGCCGACCCGGACTGCCCGTTCTGCGGGCCGCACGCCGGACCGGGCGGTGCCGCCCCGGAAAGTGAGCCGGAAGCACTTGACGCGGGCATGTCCAAGCGGCCAACGCCTGCATCTCAAGATGATGATAGGACCACCCCATGAGCGGCACGCCCGACCAGACCGCCCCGGCGCTTGGCATCCTGTTGGTCGCCGGCACCCATGAGCGCGCGCAATACGCCTTCCTGCTGGCCGCCGCCGCCGCCTCGCTCGGCCGCAGCGTCACAGTGTTCGCCACCAATCACGGCTGCCGCGCCTTGCGGGAGGACTGGTCGGACCTGGACGACGTGGGACGCGACGCGGTGATACGCCGGCGCGGCGTGGCCGGCCTGGGCGAATTGCGGGACGCGGCGCGCGAGCTCGGCGTGCGCATGATCGCCTGCGAGGCAGGTCTGACCGCGGAGGGTATCGACCCCGCCTCTCTGCAAAAGGGAGTCGAAATCGCGGGCGTGGCCACCTTCCTGGAGGCGGTGGGGCACGGGCAGATGATCTCGCTGTGATCGCACGCGCCTGTATCGCCGCCATCTGGCTGCTGGCCGTGCAAGCTGCCTCCGCCCAGACCACGAGCCAGCTCGGCAACGCCGCCACCATCCATCCGGCAAAACCCAAGCCTGTCCCCAGGCACACGGCCATCAAGACCCCAAGCAAGCCGCCCGCAACCAGGAGCGCGCCCGTCAGGACCGCGAGCAGGCACGTGCCGGTCGTCACGCCCAGGCACAGGCTGCCGGCACGCACCGCGGTCGCCGCCGCCAGGAAGGTGGCGATCAGGAAAGAGCCGCCCCCGCCGCCCGCCGCCGTCCAGCCCGCGCCCGCGAAACCGGCGCCGCCTCCCGTGCCCGCGGACGTCGGCACCAACACCGGGCTGCATCTGCCGCGCTACGCGTCGCTGAAGTCGGACGACGTGAACATGCGGCTCGGCCCCGGCGAGCGCTATCCGGTGATCTGGACGTATAAGAGGCGCGAGCTGCCGGTGCGCATCGAACGCGAGTTCGACATCTGGCGGCTCGTGAGGGACATGGACGACGTGCGCGGCTGGGTGCACCAGGCGACCCTCACCGGCCGGCGCACCTTCGTCATCACCGGCGCGGCGGACCGCACGGTGCGCGCGGACGCGAGCGAGACCGCAGACGCCGTCGCCGTGCTGAAGCCCGGTGTCGTCGGCCGGATCAAATCCTGCGAAGCGGGCAAGGACTGGTGCCAGGTGCAGGTGGCCGACTATCGCGGCTGGCTGCCACGCACGGACATGTGGGGCGTGGATGCGGGGGAGGCCGTAGGCCCGTAGCGCAGGGCAAAGAAGCAAAACCTCTGGTCAGTGTAGGCAAAGGCTGAAGCAGCCGCCGACAGGGAGCAAAGTTTTTTGGTCCTTTTTTTCAAAAAAGGACTGCTTCCTTCCTTCCCGCTCACCCAAATACGACTACGACCCCAGCAATAAGGATCAGCAATGATCAACATCCGCCCCTTCGGCCAGCTAGGCGGCGCCAGCCATGGCTGGCTGGACACCAGGCACCATTTCTCGTTCGCCGGCTACCAGGACCCGGCCAGGCTGCACTGGGGCCGCATACGCGTGTGGAACGACGACGAGATCGCGCCCGAAAGCGGCTTCCCCCTGCACCCGCATGCGGACATGGAGATCACCACCTACGTGCGCGAAGGCGCCATCACCCACAAGGACAGCCTGGGCAACGCCGGCCGCACCGGCGCCGGCGACGTGCAGGTGATGAGCGCCGGCTCCGGCATACGCCACGCCGAGTGGAACGCCGAGCCGGGCACCACGAAGCTGTTCCAGATCTGGATCCTGCCGGAGGCGCGCGGCGGCGCGCCGTCCTGGGGCGCCCGCCCGTTCCCCCGCGATGCCCGCGCCGGCCGCTTCGTGGCACTTGCCGCCGGCCCCGTGCCTGACGGTGACGCGCTGCCGATACGCGCGGACGCCCGCGTGCTCGGCGCCACGATAAAGGCCGGGGAGACGGCCGAATACGCGCTGGCCAACGGACGCCACGCGTATCTGGTCGCCTCGCAGGGCAGCCTGGAGGTCAACGGCGTGAAGGCCGGTGTGCGTGACGGCGTGGCGATCGCCGACGAGCCGGTGATACGCGTGCGGGCGCTGGAGGATGTCGAGGTGGTTCTGGTGGATGCTGCCTGAAGGAAGAAAGGAAGCAGTTCTTTTTTGAAAAAAAGAACCAAAAAACTTTTGCTCCCCCGCATTTGCAGCAGCGTGACTCCTTCGGATGAAACCAGGCGCCGAAGCAGCGGGGAGATAAAAGTTTTTTGGTTCTTTTTTTCAAAAAAGAACCGCTTGCTTCCTTTCACTGCCCCAGCCGCTCC
>CAHJWU010000179.1 GCA_903643085.1 Rhodospirillales bacterium | reverse complement strand
AGGCGCGTATGACCCCGCAGGCGGCACAGGCGCGCATGGCGGCGCAAGCCGAGCAGGCGCGCCGCTCGGGCGAGGAGGCGCGCCGTCAGGAGCAGGCGAGTTTCGCCCAGGCCGCGGACGAGATGCGTAAGGCGGTGGCGGCCGATCCGGAGCTGGCGCCGATAGCACGCCAGCTTGCCGTCGATCTCACACCAGAGGGATTACGCGTGCAGATACGCGATTCGGACGGCTTGCCTATGTTCGCCAACGGCTCGCCGGAGCCGAACGAGCGGGCAAGGAGCGTGCTGACGCGGCTGGTGCCGACCCTGCTGCGCCTGCACGAGAGGGTGGCAATCGCGGGCTACACCGATTCCATGCCCTACGCCGGCGGGGCAGGGCGGACAAACTGGGATCTGTCGGCAGACCGGGCCAATGCAACGCGCCGCATCCTGACCGAGGCCGGCCTGCCGGACGGGCGGATAAAAGACGTGACTGGGCACGGAGATCGCGATCCGCTTCTGCCGGCCTCGCCCGAGGCGGCGCCAAACCGGCGGATCGCCATCCTGCTGATCCGTTCGGCACCGGCAGTGCGTTGACCGCACGATGCTGACGCTTGGCGGCCTGGCTTTCCTGCTTGCATGCGTGTTCGGCAGCTTCATCGCCAGCGGCGGCGCGATCGGGCCGCTGCTGGCATCCATGCCGTTCGAGCTGCTGACGATACTGGGCGCGGCCGTCGGCACGTTCATCATGGCCAATTCGATGACCGGCGTGAAGCACACGCTGGCCGGATTCGGCATGATCCTGAAAGGCGAGCGGTTCAAGAAGACGGAATATGTGGAGCTGCTGTCGCTGCTGTTCTTCTTCACCAAGCTGGCCAACCAGCGCGGCGCGATGGCGCTGGAGCCGCACATCGAAAAGCCCGAGGAGAGCGCCGCGTTCAAGCATTTTCCCAATATTTTGGCGGATCATCACACCACGGCGCTGGTGTGCGACTACCTGCGCATGATGGGGATGAACGCCGACGATCCTCACCAGATCGAGGATCTGATGGGCCGCGAGCTGAAGAAGACGCTCAACGAGGAGCTGCACGGCAGCCACGCGATACAGACCATGGCGGACGCCTTGCCGGCGCTGGGGATCGTGGCGGCCGTGCTTGGCGTGATCAAGACGATGGGCCACATAAACGAGCCGCCGGCGGTGCTGGGCGAGATGATCGGCGGCGCGCTGGTGGGCACGTTCCTGGGCGTGCTGCTGGCCTACGGGATCGCCGCACCCTGTGCCTCCCGCATCAAGGGCATCGTGACCGGCGACGCGCGCTACAGCGACGTGATACGCGCCGTCCTCGTGGCGCATCTGCACGGCAACGCGCCGCAGGTGAGCGTGGAGACCGGCCGCAAGATGGTGCCCAACGAGTTCATGCCCAGCTTCCAGGAACTGGAAGAGTCGCTGGGCAAACTCCAGGTTCCGACCTGAGGCTGGCAGGACTGAGTGCCGAGGGGGAGCAGGGAAATCTGCCGCTTCTCCTCAGAAAGACCTGCTTGCCTGCTCCCTTTATCAGTAAATTAACCTCGCCAGCGTAACATACCGCCATGGCAGAACACGGCGCATCCCCGGACGCGGAACCCAAGAAGAAGGGTGGCAAGAAGCTTCTGCTGGCAGTGCCGGTACTGCTGATCGCCATAGGCGCCGGCGGCTGGTTCAGCGGAATAGTTCCCAAGATGCTGGGACACGGCGCCACGGCGCCCCGCCCTGGCGCGCCCGCCACCGAGGCAAAAGCGGAGCCGCCCGTGTATGTGGACGTGCCTGAGATCGTCAGCAACCTGAACGTGCCGGGCAAGCGGCCAAGCTACATGAAGCTGCACGCAAAGCTTGAGGTGGCCGCCGCAGCGGACGAGGCGGCGGTGTCTGCGGCGATGCCGCGCATACAGGACATGTTCCAGACCTACCTGCGCGACATGCGGCCGGAGGAGTTGCGCGGTTCGGAAGGAAGCTACCGCCTGCGGGAAGAATTCATCAGCCGCGCCTCGATCGCCGCCACGCCGGCCAGGGTGATGGACGTATTGTTCGTCGAAATGATCATCGAATGAGCGAGGCGGACGACGCACTGGCTGCGGCTTGGGGAGCGGAACTGGACGGCGAACCCGTTGCCGCAGAGCCGGCGCGCGTGCTCAACCAGGCGGAGATCGACAGCCTGCTCGGCTTTGATGACGCGCCAGGCGGCGGCGAGGCGGTCAGCGGCATGCAGCGCATCATCAGCTCAGGGCTGGTGTCCTACGAGCGGTTGCCGATGCTGGAGATCGTCTTCGATCGCCTGGTGCGTATCATGTCCACCAGCCTGCGCAACTTCACCAGCGACAACGTGGAAGTCTCGATCGACAACATCGTATCGCTGCGTTTCGGCGACTACCTGAATTCGATTCCGCTGCCGGCGATGCTGGCTGTGTTCAAGGCTGAGGAGTGGGACAATTACGGGCTGATGGTGATCGACAGCGCGATGATCTACTCCATTGTCGACGTGCTGCTGGGCGGGCGTCGCGGAACGGCGGCGATGCGCATCGAGGGACGCCCCTACACGACCATCGAGCGCACGCTGGTTGAGCGGCTGATCCAGGTGGTGCTGGCTGACCTGTCCGCCAGTTTCGACCCGATCTGCCCGGTGACGTTCCGCTTCGAGAGACTCGAGGTGAACCCGCGTTTCGCGGCGATTTCCCGCCTGTCCAACGCCGCGGTGCTCGGGCGGTTGCGGGTGGACATGGAGGACCGCGGCGGGCGGATGGAGCTGCTGTTGCCGTATGCGACTCTGGAGCCGGTGCGCGAGCTGCTGTTGCAGCAGTTCATGGGTGAGAAATTCGGACGCGACTCGATTTGGGAGACGCATCTGGCCGAGGAGCTGTGGAGCACGGACATCACGCTGGACGTGGTGCTCGACGAACAGGTCATGCGCCTGTCGGACGTGGTGGCGTTCAAACCTGGCGACCGCATTCTGCTGAACACTTCGGCGGGTGCCGCGGTGCAAGTCCTCTGCGGGGCTGTCAAACTGTTCCAGGCGCAGGTGGGACGGCGGAAGAACCACGTGGCGGTGCGCATTGACGGGGCGCTGGAGCGTGGTGCGCTGGCGGCGCCGGAATGAGGCGGGCAGGCAAGGCCTTCTTTCTTGAAAAGAGGCGAAAAGCTTTCGACCTTGGCGATACCGGAGGCGCGTTCTCTTTCATGGCGCCGTCTGAACTGTTTCAACGTTTTGCTAACCTGGAGCGCGCATGATGGGCAATGCGCAATGGCTGCTGGAATCGGCTCTGCTGATCCTGCTTGCGGCGACGCTTGTGCACGCGATCCGGCTGGAGCGCGCGCTCGGCGTGTTGAAACGGGACAGGGCGGTGCTGGAGGAGCTGGTGGAGGGATTTAACGAGAGCACGCGCCAGGCCGAAAGCGGGATCGAGCGTCTGCGCGGCGCGGCGGACGGCGCGGGCCGGCAGATGGCGCGACAGATCGAAACCGCCCAGCGCCTGCGTGACGACCTGAATTTCCTCGCTGACAGAAGCGACAGGCTTGCCGGGCGGCTGGAACAGGCCGTGCGGTCGGCGCGCATGTTTGGTGACGGTCTGGCTTTCGCGCCCGGCACGCCTGCGCCTGCCCCCGTGCCTGCCCTCGCGCCGGCGCCGCCTGCTGCGCCAGACCCGGCCCAGGATAGCGCCCCGATCCCGGTTCTGCGCAGCCAGGCCGAGCGCGAACTGCTGCGCGCGCTGCGTACGGTGCGCTGACATGGGACTCAAGGCGCCACGCTTGCTCACGGCTACGATCGGCGCGATGTCCGCGTTGCTGATGGTGAAGTCCGTCACCCTGGTCCAGGCGGCGGCTGAGGAGCCGGGCGGGGCGATGGCGGCACAGGCCGCGCTGGCTCCTGCGAAGCCGGACAACGTCGCTAAAGAGGCTGCCAAGCCCGCGGCACCGGCCTTGACCGCTGCGGCGCCGGTTACCCCGCCGATGGGTGAGAGCGAACGTGCGGTGCTGATGTCGTTGCGCGAACGACGGGAAGCGCTTGACGAGAGGGCGCGCGCGTTGGACCAGCGCGCGGCCGAACTGGCGGCGGCTGACAAGCGGCTCGAGGAACGCGTGACGCAGCTTACCGCCCTGCAGACGCGTCTGGAAACTCTGGAGGCAGGCAGACAGACGCGTCGCGCGGAGAACTGGGCTGGTCTCGTGAAGACCTATGAAGCGATGAAGCCGCGCGAAGCCGCCACGATCTTCGACGCCCTGGACATGCAGGTTCTGCTGCAGGTGCTGGACCGCATGCAGGAGCGGCGCGCGGCGCCCGTGCTGGCCGCGATGCAGCCGGACCGCGCGCGGCTGGCCACCCAGCTGCTGGCCGAGATGCGCACCCGCGCGATCACGCCGCCGGACGCGGCGGCACCTAACCCCGTCCCGAAAGGCTGAGGCTGAGCTATGGCCATCGACAAATCGATGAACGTCCTGATCGTGGACGACTACAAGACGATGCTGCGCATCATACGCAACCTGCTCAAGCAGATCGAATTCAACAACGTCGATGAGGCGTCGGACGGGGCGGAGGCGCTGAGCAAGCTGCGCACCGGCAATTACGGCCTGGTGATCAGCGACTGGAACATGGCGCCGATGACCGGGCTGGAGCTGCTTCAGGAAGTGCGTCAGGACAATCGGCTGCGCGCCACGCCGTTCATCATGATCACCGCCGAGAGCAAGACGGAAAACGTGGTGGCCGCCAAGCAGGCGGGCGTATCGAACTACATCGTCAAGCCGTTCAATGCGGAAACCTTGCGCGAGAAGATCGAGAAGGTGCTGGCCCATGCATGAACATCCGGCCGCAGGCACGAGCGAGGCGCCAGGCCGGCTCGGCGCACTCGTCCTGGACATCCCGCAACATGACATAGCAGTCGCCGAGCGGGTGCGTGCGATCCTGGGTGGTCGAAGCCTGAGCGTGGCTGAAGCGGCATTGCTGACCGAGATCGAGGATCTGGCGGCAACAGTTGCCAGCACGCGCGCCGAAATCGTGGCCATGGGTGCCGACGACATCAACGCCAGCCACATCCCGTCCGCCACCGACGAGCTGGACGCGATCGTGACTCACACCGCCACCGCCACCGACAGCATTCTGGAATCGTGTGAGCAGCTGGAAGCGATGATGGGACGCCTGGGTCGCGAAGACGCGCAAACCTTGCAGGACGCCGTCACCCGTATCTACGAGGCGTGCAGCTTCCAGGACATCACCGGCCAGCGGATCACCAAGATCGTGGCGGCGTTGCAGGCGATCGAGCGCAAGGTGGCGCACATGATCGGTCTGTTTTCACCTAGTGGCGCGAACGGGCGCACAAGCCGGGAGCCTGCCGGGCCGGCGTCGCTGTTGAACGGTCCGCAACTGCCAGACGCGGCCATGGGCCAGTCCGACATCGACGCATTGCTGGCCAGCTTCGATTGAGCCGCCGCCGGTCGCCTGGACGGGCCGCATTATGCGGCGCGGCGGCGTGGCTGGCTGCCGGCTCTGCCTGGGCGGGCTCTGCCTGGGCCGGTTCTGCCTGGGCCGGTTCTGCCTGGGCGCGTTCTGCCTGGGCGGGCCCTGCGCAGTCGGGCGCGCCGCTGGTGGAAGAGTTGAGGAACGACGCGGCCGACCGGGTGATCATCCTGGCGCGGCCTGGGCCAGGGCTGGCCATGCGCCAGGATGGCGCCACGCTCTGGGTCGATTTGCCGCTTGATGGCGGCAGCAACGCCGCGCATGGCATGCACGGCGCACCTGGGGCTTGGGTGCGTGCCGTGTCCGCCTTGCCCGGACGGCTGCGGCTGTCACTGGCGCCGGGCGCCCGGCCGCGCGTGCGCGTGCTGGCCAACCGGATCATCATCGATGTCGATGCGGGCGTGCAGCCTCTCTCGCATGGACAGTTCCGCCCCGCGATGCTGGCCGAACCGCGCCCAAGCCGGCCAGATCAGCAAGCCGCCAAAACCGTCCTGCCGCCCGCTTCGCCTGCGGCACCTGTCCCGGCGCCAGCGCCCGCGCCCGCTCCACCGCGGCCCTCCTTTGCCCCGCCACCGGTGCAGGAACAGGCAAGCCCCGTGGCACCGTCGGTGGTCCTGCTGGCTGATGACGGCACGCTCGGCGGCTCGTCTATCCTGCTGCCTGCGGCGAAGCTCACCGGCGCCGCCGCGTTTTTCCGTAACGGCGAACTGCGCGTGGTGCTGGACTCGCCGGTGCCCTTGGATCTGAGCCAGTTGAAGGACGATGCGGTGTTTGGCGGCGCCACCGAACGCCTGTTGCCAGACGGCAGCGACCTGCGCCTGCGGTTAAAGCCAGGCGCCGCGCCCCGCCTGACGCGACGCGATACCGGCTGGCAGCTGACGCTCGCCGCGCAGCCGGGTCCGCTCCTGCCTATCACCGGATCGGCGCATGCCGGCGTGTTGACCCTGGCGGCGGCGGATACCGGCCACGTGGTTGCGGTGGAGGATGACGCCACAGGCGGGCGCCTGCTCGTCGGCACCCAACGCGCGGCGGGCCAGCGCGTGGTGGCGCCGCACCGTGCCGCGGAATGGGCCCTGCTGCCCAGCTGGCAGGGCGTGGTCATCCAGCCGCTCTCGGACCGGGTCAGGCTTGTCGGCAAGGAGGCAGGTTTCGCGTTGCTTGCGGATCCGCCGGCGCTGGCGCTGCTTTGGCCGGACTCGCTGTCGGCAGTGGACGCTGACGGACACGCCATGACTCGCCGGTTCGATTTCCCCGGTCTGCCCGTGCCCATGCTGCACGCACGCTTGGCCGCCGCGCTGCGCGACGCCGCCATCACGCCGCCCGCCGCGCGCGCGG
>CAHJWU010000178.1 GCA_903643085.1 Rhodospirillales bacterium | reverse complement strand
CGTGGCGCCGAACCGGGCCGCTGCCTGACCGGCCACGAAGCTGTAGGTGACGCATTCCGCCAACCCGCGCGCGGCAAGCAGGCGGCGCGCCATCGTGGTGCGAGACTGGCGCGGGCTCAGCGCTGGCGGCGACACGCTGGCGGCGCGCGGCAGGGAGACGGCGGGTATGGTGTCTATGCCGGCGATGCGCAGCACCTCTTCCAGCAAGTCGCATTCCGGCTCGATCAGGGCGGCGCCTTCGGCCGATACGCGGGCGCGGGCGGGATCCAGCGTGGCGGGCTGATCCAGGCCGGACGTGCCGGCGATGTCGTTGCGCCAGGACGGCACGTCCACGACGATGTGCTCGGAGTCACGCGAAGCTGTGGCGAAGCCGAGCCTGCCGAGTATGCCGGCCACGCCGTCCGCCGAAAGGCTCAGGCCACCCAGTCCGGAGACGCGCTCGAAGCGCAGGCTTGCCCTGCGGCGCCAGGCGGGTTCGGCGCCGGCCGAGACGACCGTGCCGGCCTCGCCGCCACAGAGCTGCAAAATCAACGCTGTAGCGGCCTCTACTGCGTCAGGGAGGAGTGCGGGGTCGATGCCGCGTTCGAACCGCTGGCGGGCGTCCGTGCTGACCTGGTGGCGCCGGCCGGCGCGCGCGATCACCACCGGGTCGAACAGCGCGCATTCGAGAAACACGTGGGTGGTGGCCGGCGTGCTGCCGGTCGCCTCGCCGCCGACGATGCCGGCGAGCGAGACGGCGCCGGTCGCGTCGGCGATCACCAGGTCCTCGGGGCAAGCAGTGACATCGCGGCCGTTCAGGGCGCGGAAGCTCTCCGCCGCGCCGCGCCGCAGGGTGAGCCTGCTGCCGGCAAGGCGGTCGGCATCAAAGACGTGCAGCGGACGGCCGATGTCGTGGGTGAAGAAATTGGTGATGTCGACGAGCGCGCTGATCGGGCGCAGGCCGATCGCGGTGAGGCGTCGCGTCAGCCAGTCCGGGCTGGGGCCGTTGCGCACGCCGCGTATGCTGCGGCCGAGGATCCAGGGGCAGGCGTGCGGCCACGCGGTGGACCACGCCAGTGGAGTCTCAAAAACCGCCGGAACCGGCAAGGCGGACCAGGGTTTCAGCGTGCCCAGGCCGGCGGCGGCCAGGTCGCGCGCCACGCCGCGCACGCTGAGCGCGTCGCCGCGGTTTGGCGTGACGCCGATCTCGATCACCGGGTCGTCCAGGCCGGCCCAGGCGGCGTAAGGTTGGCCCACCGGCGTGCCGTCCGGCAGCTCCAGTATGCCGTCATGCTCGTCGCCAAGCGCCATCTCGCGCGCGCTGACCAGCATGCCCGCTGATTCGACGCCGCGTATCTTGCCGACCTTGAGCGTGATGCCGGAGCCTGGGATCACCGCGCCGGGCGGCGCGAACACCACGTGCAGACCGGTGCGCGCGTTGGGCGCGCCGCAGACCACGCCTATCTCCGCACCCGTGCCGGCATCGACGCGGCAGATGCGCAGGCGGTCGGCGTCGGGGTGCTGCACGGCCTCGATTATCCGCGCGGTGCGGAAGGGGGCCAGCGCGGCCGCCCGGTCCTGCACGCTCTCTACCTCCAGGCCGATGCTGGAGAGCGTGGTGGTGATCGCGTCCAGGCTCGCCTGCGTGTCGAGGTGGTCGCGCAGCCAGGAGAGCGGGAACTTCATCCCGCGACGCCCTCGTGCAGGCTGGCCGGCGCGAACGGGCTGGCCGCGTAGTGGCGCAGCCAGCGCAGGTCGCTTTCATAGAACGGGCGCAGATCCGGCATCCCGTGCTTGAGCATGGTGAGGCGCTCCATGCCCATGCCGAAGGCGAAGCCTTGCCACTCGCGCGGATCGATGCCGCAATTGGCCAGCACCTTGGGATGCACCATGCCGCTGCCGAGTATCTCCAGCCAGTCGGTGCCGCCGCCGATCTCGCCGGTGCGGCGGCTCCAGCCGATGTCCACCTCCATGCTCGGCTCGGTGAACGGGAAGTAGCTGGCGCGGAAGCGGACGGGCAGGGTGGTGATGCCGAAGAACGCGCGCAGGAAGTCGGTCAGGCAGCCTTTCAGGTGGCCCAGCGTGATGTCGCGGTCGATCACCAGGCCCTCGCACTGGTGGAACATAGGCGAGTGCGTGGCGTCATGGTCCGCACGGTAGGTGCGGCCCGGCACGATGACGCGTATTGGCGGCGGCTGGCCCAGCATGGTGCGTACCTGCACCGGGCTGGTGTGCGTGCGCAGCACGCGCGGCGGGCCGTTGCTGCCCTGTTCCGGCACGCCCGGCAGGTAGAAAGTGTCATGGTCGTCGCGCGCCGGGTGGTGGCCGGGAATGTTCAGCGCGGAGAAGTTGTGCCAGTCGGACTCGATGTCCGGCCCTTCGGCGACGCTGAAACCCATGGCGCCGAAGATGGCGGTGATCTCCTCTAGCGTGCGGCTGAGCGGGTGCAGGCTGCCCGGGATCTCCGGCCGCGGCGGCAGGGTGACGTCCATGCGCTCGGCCGCCAGTCTGGCGGCGAGCGCCTCAGCCTCCAGCGCCACGCGGCGGGCTTCGATGGCGGTGGCGAGATCGTCTTTGAGGCGGTTGAGCGCGGCGCCGCGCTCGCGCCGTGCCTCGGGCGCGGTCTTGCCGAGTTCCTTGAGTAGCGTTGTCAGCGCGCCGGACTTGCCCAGGGTGCCGACACGTACGGCGTCCCAGGCCTGCAGGTCGGTTGCCAGCGACAGCAACGCGGTTGTGGCTGCGCGCAACTCTTCTAGGTCTTCCGGCATTGCGACTTTACCTGAAAGGGAGGAAGGCCTTCTTTTCTGAAGAAAAGAAGCAAAAGACTTTCACTCCGCTGTCGCGGTCTTATCCGGCGAGTTCGCGACAGCGGAGTTGAAGTCTCCTGGTTCTTTTTTCAAAAGAACTGCTTTCCTACTCCACCGCCGCAGGTTCGGCCTCGGCAGCCATCGTCGCCTGCACGGCTTTGACAATTTCCGCGAACGCCGCCGGATCGTCGAACGCGATCGCCGCCAGCACCTTGCGGTCCATCTCTATGCCGGTCTGGTTCAGGCCGTGTATGAAGCGGCTGTAGGTGATGCCGTGCTCGCGCACCGCGGCGTTGATCCGCTGGATCCACAGCGCGCGGAACTCGCGCTTCTTAACCCGGCGGTCGCGATAGGCATATTGCAGGCTCTTCTCGAGCCGCTCCAGCGCAATGCGGTAGTTGGTGGAGGACCGTCCGAAGAAGCCCTTGCTCTGCTTGAGAACCTTCTTGTGACGGGCGTGGGCGGTTACGCCCCGTTTGACGCGAGCCATCTATGCGCTCCCTTACCGCAGACCGTAAGGGGCCCACTGCTTGACGGTGATGCCGTCCGCGTGGGTGAGGGTCTGGCTGCCGCGATTGCTGCGTATGGCTTTCTGCGGGCGGGCGGACAGATTGTGACGCTTCTTGCCCGGCCCAGCCAGCACCTTGCCGGTCGCGGTGATCTTGAAGCGTTTCTTGACGGAAGATTTGGTCTTCATCTTGGGCATTTCGCGACTCCTCATCAGGTAGGCCCCGTGCCGATAGGCGCCGCGGATGGGCGCCGTACACGAGCGTCGCGGCCGGGCATGCCCATACAGGCCCGGACGCGCGAACAGGGCGAGGTTGTAGCGTCGCTGCCGGCGGGGTGCAAGCACGCGCAGGCCGATGCCGTCCGTGGGACGGCCACGCGACGGTAGACTTTCATTACGAATTGGCGTGTAGGGTGTGGTGTGATGTTTTATGCACCGGTGCGTCACTGTTCAGGCAAGCGCCATGGTGCTTGAGGCAAGCCCGGCACGTAGCCCAGACGGCCGGCCGCGTCGGCGGCTGGATCGCGAGACGACGCCGGGCAGGTGCAGCAACCTGGATTACTGCTCGATCGGCATGCAGCGTATCCTGCTCAGGGTGCCGCTCAGCCAGCCTTTCATCTGCCCTGAATGCGCGGGGCAGCTGCGTGCGCCACGTCGCGCTTCCATAGGCGGGCGGCCAGTCGTCCTGCCTGTGCTGCGCCTGGCTGTCCTGGCGGCCGCCGTAGCGGCATCGCTTGCCATCGGTTACGCCGCCGGTCAGGCGAGCAACGCCGTCGGCACCGCGGTGACTGTCGCCACGGCCAATATCGGCGCGAACCTGCACGAAGCGAAAGCGGCGCTCGGACTGTCGCCGACGCCCGAGGCGCCGGCCCCCGCCGCTGCCGGCCCGGTGCCGGTGTTCGTCTCCGAACGCGCCTATCCGGCGCGCCTTCCTTCGGTTGATTTGAGCAGGCCAGCGGCGCGCCTGCCAGGCGAGGCAAGGTTCGGCCAGGTGACGCTGGACTGCACGGTCGCCGCCGGATCGGCGCGTCCGTCCTGCAGGGTGACAGACATACGCGGCGCCGACCCGTTCTCGGCCGCGGCCATACCGTGGCTGAACGGCCTTGCGGTCCAGTACGGGCCAAGCCTGCGAAACGGCATGCCGGCCAGCCTCGCCCACCGGTGGCGCGTGGTCTTCGAGGATTTCAGCGGCACTTCCTTGCCCGCGAAAGCTGCCGGGCAATGATGCGGGACAGTCGGGCGGGATGAATGCCGCCTGGCAAACGGTGCGAGGTCGTCATGTCCGCGCAGCAGGGCAAGTCAGGTAGTCCTCATCTTAGGAAGAGGCCCGAAGAACTCCTGCTCCTTCGCGTGTGCGGCCTCCGGGTTGCTCCTTGGCAGACTTGAAGCGACTGAGCAGCGGTAACACAGAGGTTTTCTCTTCTGTTTTACAAAAAAGAGGGGCTTGCTTGCGTCGTCTTCGGGGAGACCCATGCCAACCGCGTTCGTCAAGATGCACGGAGCCGGCAACGACTTCGCAATACTGGACGGCAGGCGGGAGCGCCTGCTTTTCAGCGCTGTGCGACTGCGCGCTCTGGCGGATCGCCAGACTGGGATCGGCTGGGACCAGCTGATCGTCCTGGAAGCGGCCGCCTTGCCCGCCGACGTGCTCATACGGATCTTCAACCCGGACGGCTCCACTGCCGGCGCCTGCGGCAACGCCACAAGGTGTGTGGCAAGCCTGCTATGTGACGAGACCGGACGCAGGACAGTGTTAATCAAGACGTCGGCCGGGCTGCTGCGAGCTACCCGGTGCGCCGCCGGCGACATAGAAGTGGACATGGGTCCGCCGGGGCTGGCCTGGCGCGACATCCCGCTGGCGATGCAAGCCGACACCCTGCATTTGCCGTTGCCCGGCGATCCCGTGGCCACCTCGATGGGCAACCCGCACGCAACCTTGTTCCTGGTTGATCCGTGTGAGGTGGATCCGGCCGTGCTGGGCCCCGCGCTCGAGCGCCACCCGATCTTTCCAGACCGGGCCAACATCGGCTTCGCGGTTGTGGAGGCGCCGGACAGGATACGCCTGCGCGTCTGGGAGCGCGGAGCGGGGCTGACGCGCGCCTGCGGCTCCGGCGCCTGCGCGGCGCTGGTCGGCGCGCATCGCCGTGGCCTGGTAGAGAGGCGCGCCACGCTCGTGCTGGACGGTGGCACGCTGCATATCGACTGGCGCGAAGCCGACGGGCATGTGCTCATGACAGGCCCTGCTGCAGTGGCCTTTCACGGAAGCGTCGATCTGGCTACCTACCCGGCATGAGCGCCACGATCCTGACCAAATGCGGCCGGCTGAACGGTTATGAGCGCGAGGGCATACGCCAGCCGCGGCGTACCTGCCGGACGCATTCGTGGTGAACAACCCACTGGCCGGACGCAACGCAGGTCAGGCCATGGCGCGCGCGCATCGCGCCGAGCCAGGCCTGCCGATAAGACTGACCGGTTGCGCGGTGCACCGACACGTGGAGCATTTCGCGCGGGTTTCGCCGCGAGGCGCCTTGCCACCCGCCAGCCTGCTCGCGCGGGCGGCCTGAGCGATGGCGCTGGGCTTCTTCTCCCGCCTCCGGGACGGGCTCTCGCGCAGCACGCAGAAGCTCAGCGAAGGGCTGGGCGCAAGCTTCATACGGCGCAAGCTGGACGACGAAGCGCTGGAAGAGCTGGAGGACACGCTTGTCTCGGCCGACCTCGGCCCCGCCGTGGCCACGCGTATCATACGCGGCTTCCGTTCCAGCCGGTTCGGCCGGGAAATCACCGAAGCGGAAGTGCGCGCCGCCCTTGCGGAGGAGATTGCCCTCATCCTGGCACCGGTCGCCCGGCCTCTGGTGCTGAACTCGAACCACCGGCCGCACGTGGTCCTGATGGTCGGCGTGAACGGCACCGGCAAGACCACCACGATCGGCAAGCTGGCCCTGCAGTATAAGGCCGAGGGCCGCCATGCCGTGCTGGCAGCCGGCGACACCTTCCGTGCCGCCGCGGTCGAACAGCTCCAGATCTGGGGCGAACGCACCGGCGCCCCAGTGGTCACCGCGCCGCCAAATTCAGACGCCGCCGGCCTCGCCTACGACGCGCTCACCCGCGCCCGCGCCGGGCAGGCGGACGTGCTGCTGATCGATACCGCGGGCCGGCTGCACAACAAGACCGCGCTTATGGAAGAGCTGCAGAAGATCATACGCGTATTGAAGAAGCAGGACGAGACCGCGCCGCATTCCATCCTGCTCGTGCTGGACGCCACGACCGGGCAGAACGCGATCCAGCAGGTCCGCGTGTTCAAGGAGATGGTGGCGATTACCGGGCTGATCGTCACCAAGCTGGACGGCAGCGCCCGCGGCGGCATCGTGGTCGCACTGGCCGAGGAGTTCGGGTTGCCGATCCATGCCGTCGGTGTGGGTGAGCAGGCCACTGACCTGCGGCCGTTTGCGCCGAGCGAGTTTGCGCGGGGGTTGGTTGGGGCGGGCTAGGCAAGACGAGGCCAGGGGCGAAGCCCGGGGTCCGGGGACAAGTCCCCGGCGGGGGTCCAGGGGG
>CAHJWU010000177.1 GCA_903643085.1 Rhodospirillales bacterium | reverse complement strand
GTGGACGGGGTGGCGAGCCTGGCGGTGGGGGTTGGGCGGCGGGTCTGGCGCTAGGGTTGGCTTGCCTGCGATGCAAAGCCTTCTCTGGTGAAAAAGAAGCGAAACTTTTGCCCCCCGCATGTCCGGCCTGCGTGTTCGTCCGGACATACGCGAACCTCGCAGATGCAGGGGAACAAAAGTTTTTTGGTCCTTTTTTGCAAAAAAGGACTGCTTTCTTTCCTGTTACGGATCAAAGTCAACGCCGTCAGGACTCATTCAAAGACGTTGGCCAGAGACGAGGCCAGATGCTGGACGAGGGTCGGTACGGCCTCGTCCATTTTGAGGTTCACCTTGTTGGCGTAGGCAACGTCGCGTACCTGAACCTGCTTGAAATCGTTTTCCTCGTCCACGTCCTGGCTGCGCTCATGCGTGTTGTTGGACTGGGTGTCGGATTCGCCGTAGCTGGTGGCTGTCGCCTCGGTGACGTTCACGCTGCTCGCGTGATTGCCGTGGCCGCGGTAGTTGTGGGTGTGCTGATGCACGCGGGCGCCGCCCAGCGGCCGTTCGGATATCTGTATGTCGGTGGTCACCGCGTAGGTCACGTTGGTGTAGGCCTGGTTGAACGCCCAGGAGGCGGCGGCGACGCCCAATCCCACGCCGACGCCGGCATAGCCGTTACCGCTGGCGGCGCCGGTGAGCGCGCCGGCGGCACTGCCAGCCAGAAGCGGCTGGCCGTAATTGGCCGATAACAGCGCGCCGGGGTCGCCGGCCAGCTTGCCGGCCTGCAGCACGTTGGCCTGCAGCATGTAATGCGCGGTGCTGCTGTCATCGACTATCGTGTAGCCGCGCGCCTGTATGGCCTGGGTCAGCGGCGTGCGTACGTCCAGGCTCGGGTAGTCCGACGTGTTGCGCACGCCGATATAGACGGTCTTGGCGTATTGCGGGACGGGTTCCAGGAAGACCGTCTCGCTCATGTGCGTGTGCACATCGAGCTCCGCGTGGTTGGTGAGAGCGTCCACGCCCGAGCAGGCGGCGAGCGCGGTGGCGAGGCCGAGTACGAGGGCGGCGCGGGCGGGGCATGGCTTGGACATGGGCGTTCATCCCTGGTTGCGGGTGGTTCGGCGGCGCATGGGGGGAGCCGGCCGTGTGGGCCGGCCCGTCAGGGTGGGGCGGAGCTACGCGGCGGCGGGCTTCAGCACCGTTCGTTTCAGGGCGATGTAGACGCCCCAGATGAGTGCCAGCTCGACGAAGAGGCGGACGAAATCGATGCTGAAGTGGATGGGATCGGTGAAGCGATGCGCGTCCGTGCCGAACATGGCGTTTGCCTGGCCGATGGCGGCGTTGACGCTGGGGGGGCCGGACAGGATGAAGCCGTATTCATCCAGGCCGCCGATGATGCTGAAAGGCGGGAAGAGGATGGCGAGCAGGGTGAGGCCGGTGGCGGCGTAGAGGGAGAGGCGGCTCCATTGGGTGAGCATGGGGGCGGTCCTTCCTGGAAGTTGGGGACACTGCGTACTATTTGGGGGCGTTCGAGCAGGCGGCGTCGGCGCAGAGGCCTAGCGTGATGCTTGCTTGCCCAAGTGAATGATCGGTTCCGTTGGTGTCTGTGAAAGAGGTCAGAACCAGGTTGTTGCCGACCTGCTCAGCGGCAAGCAGGCCATTGTCGCTGCCGAACGCGTCGCCGTAATGGTCACCGACAGTGACGAGACCGTAGGAGGCGTTCGGATCAAGCTGCACCTTCGCGGCGGTCAATCGTGTGCTCACCGTCGGCTCCGGATGGCCGGTCTGCCAGACTGCCTGGTCGGGGAAAGCCCCGTCTGCCGGCACGTCCATGATGAGCGTCCAGATCGTCGAACCGCCCGCGCCTGTGCCGTAGCTGAGCGTGCCGAACTGGGTCGCAGCGCTGCCGTATTTCACGTAGTAGCGGCCTGCGATGAAGCCGTCTGTGGCCACGGGTGGTGACAGCGTGAACGGATGTCCGCCGATGACCGGCGTGCCGCTGGCGTTGAAGGTCAGGCTTATCGCGCCGTTGTAGTAGCTGATGGTGCCGGCGGGGGAGACGACAGGCAGGCGGTCGATGAAGATCGTCTTGCCTTCGCCCACGATGCCGGAGTGCTGGAGGTAGGCGGTCTGCGCGTAGGCGGCGCCGGGAGCGGCGCAGGCGAGTAGCAGCGCGAGACGCAGCAGGTTGTTTCGCGTCATGGTTGCGGTCGCTTCCTTTGTGGTTCAGCCATGGTGGCTGCACAATTGCTGGGACCGACCGTCAGCGCTGTCGCCAAAACTTTCGCAGAGTAACGCTTAAGAATTTATTAACCAGTTAAGCTGTTGTTTTCTGCTGGTAATACGTTGCGCTTTTTCACCGTCGGCTGGCCGACAGCTTGACCGTTGCGGCGCGTTTCCGCAGGTTTCCCGGCATTGCGCGGCTGGAAGTCCCGCAGCGCGGGAGCGTCAGGCCGGGCGGACGAAGCTGGGAGCTTGCCGTGATGCCTGACTCCGACCGGGTAGAACGCGATTTGCCGCAAAACCGGGTCTGGCGCGTGGGTGCTGCCGCGTTCGACCAGTCGCGGCGCGAACTGCGCGTGGGCGGCGGCCTGCGCAGCGTGGAAGCCAAGCCGCTCCTGCTGTTTGAGATATTGCTGTCGCGGGCAGGCGACGTGGTCACGAAAGAGGAGCTGCTCGCCGCTGTCTGGAGAGACAGGATTGTTGTCGAGCAGTCGCTGACCACGGCGGTGGCCAAGTTGCGGGAGGTGCTGGGCGACGAGGGCCGCGCGATCGTCGAGGCGGTGCGTGGCGTGGGCTACCGCATCGGCCTGCCGATCGAGATCGGTGCCGCACCGGAGAAGCCGCGGCTGGCCTTCCGGTTTGCGGCGGGCGACACGGTGCCGGACCGGCCGCAATGGCGGCTGGCGCGGCCGCTCGGCGGCAGCGCTGCGCGCGACGTGTGGCTGGCGTGCCATGCGAAAACCGGCGAGCAGCGGGTGTTCAAGTTCGCCGACACCGCCGAGCGCCGGCAGGCTTTGCGGCGTGAGGCCGCGCTGTCGCGCATCCTGCACCAGGCGCTTGGCGACCGGCCGGACCTGGTGCGCATAAGCGAGTGGAGCTTCGAGACCAGGCCGGCGTTTCTTGAGAGCCCGTTCGGGGGCGACAGCCTGCCCGAATGGGCAGTCGGCCGTGGCGGGTTGTTGGCCGTGCCGCTGGAGGAGCGGATCGGCATCGTCATCCGCATCGCGCGCACGGTGGCGGCGGCGCATGACGTGGGCGTGCTGCACAGGGACATAAAGCCGGGCAACGTGCTGTTGCGCGGCGAGCGCGACGGCCTTGCCACATGTCTGGTCGATTTCGGCTCGGGCTGGCTGACCGAAACCGCGCGTATGGAGGCGGTGACAGTAACCGGCCTGGGGCTTACGGCTGCGGGCGCAGATGATGGCGAACGCCTCAGCGGCACGCTGCGCTACATGGCACCGGAGGTGGTGCGCGGCGGCGCACCGACGATTGCCGCGGACGTGTATGCCTTGGGCATCCTTCTCTACCAGATGGTGGTGGGCGACCTCGAGCGGCCGCTCGGCGCAGGGTGGGAGGCGGACGTTGCCGATCCGCTTTTGCGGGACGACATCGAGGCGGCGGCTTCCAGCGATGCGGCGCGGCGGCTGGCGTCCGCGCCGGCACTGGCCGACCGGCTGGCGGGGCTTGAGGCTCGCCGCGCCAAGCAAGAAAGCCTTCGGCGGCAGGAGCAGGAAACCGCTCATCTTGCGCGGCAGGTCGAACGCGCGAGAGAGCGCCGGCCCTGGATTGGAGCGTCGGTCATGTCTCTGCTCGTGGGCTTAGCCCTTTCGATCGGGTTTAGTCTGCGCGCCTCTCAAGAGCGCAACGCGGCCCAGCGCGAGGCGGCAAACGCATTGGCGGTGAACCGCTTCCTTTCAGAGGACCTGATCGGACGCGGCAATCCGATAAATTCCGGCAAGCCTGATGAGAGCCTGATGGAGGCCGCCGTCGCGGCAGAGTCGCGGATTGGAACGCGCTTTGCCAAGCAACCCCTTGTGGCGGCCTCGGTCTACTTGGCTGGCGGAAGCGTTTGAGAGCCGCAGCGCATATGATGCCGCCCGCGGTGCTTTCGATAATGCCGCCTCGATCTTCTTACACGCCGAGGGGGCGAACTCTGCGGATTATGTGATCGCATTGCTCGGCCGCGCCTATCTTGAGGCGCTTCCCAGAGAAGCAGGCTCTACGAGGAGGAAGGCAATCGACCTGCTCGCTGCCGAAGTTCCGCATATTGCAACGCTCGGAACACGCAAGCCCGAGGCGATCGTCTGGCTCCTGATGACGAGGTACCAACTCGATTTCGACGATGATAATGAAGACCTACCATTGCGCGAGATTACTGCTGCCGCCGATCTTGCCGATACCATGCCGTCGGTATTTGACGAGCAGTTCAGGATAGTGCTGCGGCTGGCGGAGGCCACCGGCTTACACGTGAGTTCTAGACTCGATGCCGCTGACGCCTTGCTGCGGAAGTTGCAGGAACAGCTCTTGCTTTCGTCCGGGCCGCGCTATCCCGATACGCTTGTCGTGAGACTCGAACAGGCAAGGATCCTCATGGCCAGGCACAAATACAGTGAGACGGCTATGGCTGCTGACAAGCTTTACCCGTCGATGGAAGCGGTCTTCGGGCTGAGCAACAGCAAAACGATGATGACCCGTTTCCTTCGCGCCCAGGCTCGAGCGATGCTGGGAGACTACGATGGCGCGATCCAAGACGACATAGCTTTACACAAATCCGCCGCTGAGCAGGATGGTGACGATTCGTATTACGCGCGATCTGCGTCGATTGACTTATCAATGGAAGAGTGTCGCAAGGGTGACGGGCAGGCGGGACTGGCTGTGGCACGTCGCACCTACAATGCCATACGCGCAACTTCAGGAGAGCAGTCAGGCCTAGCGCAGTTTGTTGCGGCAAACGTTGCGTTCTGCCAGACCGTGCTTAAAGACTATATGGATGCGCAGGCTATGATCGAAAAGATCGACGTCCAAAAAACGGCACAGTCTGATGAATCGCCCGAGGAGTTTGTTGCTACGATCAACCTTATGAAGGCGGAGGCAGCCCTGGCCGCGGGCAACATGGCGGACGCGTCGGCGTTGTTACAGTTGCCGCGTCAAGTTTTGAGCAAGCCAGACGCCGATGTATATCTTTACCGTTGGACCGAGAGGCTTTGGAAAGCGTTGCCGCAAAACCAAGCTCCGCAAATGATAACTGAACAGCACTGGCGTTGATGCCGGTGGCATCTCCGTCAGCGCTTGCTTGACAAGTATTCCATCCAGTTACGACACCGCCAGAGACAAAAGCTTTTTGCTTCTTTTTCTCGAAAAAGAAGGCCTTGCTTGCTACGCCGCTATGGGCAGTCGCGCCCGTATCAGCTTCTCGATGCCGCGCAACTGCGCGCGTTCGCCGTCGTCGCACAGGCTGATGGCGCGGCCGGTGGCGCCGGCGCGCGCGGTGCGGCCGATGCGGTGGACGTAGGCTTCGGGGACGTCGGGCAGGTCGAAGTTGATGACGTGGGTGACGCCGTCCACGTCTATGCCGCGGGCGGCGATGTCTGTGGCGATCAGGACGGGGACGCTGCCCTTCTTGAAGTCGGCGAGGGCGCGTTCGCGCTGGCCCTGGCTCTTGTTGCCGTGGATGGCGCTGGCGGACAGGCCGGCGGCGGTGAGGTGCTGCACGATGCGGTCTGCACCGTGCTTGGTGCGGGCGAAGACCAGGGTGCGGCCCATGTCCGGGTTCTTCAGCATGCGAGTCAGCACGATGCGCTTCTCGGACTGGTTGACGAAGACGACGCTCTGCTCGATGCGCTCCGCGGTGGTGGCGACGGGGGTGACGCTGACGCGGACGGGGTCCTTGAGCATGGCGTCGGCGAGGACCTGGATTTCCTTCGGCATGGTGGCCGAGAAGAACAGGGTCTGGCGGGCGGCGGGCAGCTCGCGGGCGATGCGTTTGATGGGGATGGCGAAGCCGAGATCCAGCATGTGGTCCGCCTCGTCCAGCACCAGGACTTCGGTGCGGTCCAGGCGGACGTGGCCCTCGCCGAAGAGATCGAGCAGGCGGCCGGGCGTGGCGACGATGACGTCCACGCCGTTGGCCAGCGAGGTGATCTGGCGGCCCTTGGGCACGCCGCCGAAGATCAAGGCGACGCGTGTGCTGGTCTGGCGGCCGTAGGTGCGGAATGATTCGGCGATCTGGGCGGCGAGTTCGCGCGTGGGGGCGAGAACCAGGCAGCGTGTGGTTTTGCGCTCGTAGGGGCGGGGCTTGGCCATAAGGCGGTGCAGGATGGGCAGGGCGAAGGCGGCGGTCTTGCCGGTGCCGGTCTGGGCGATGCCCAGCAGGTCCGTGCCGGTCAGGAGGTGGGGGATGGCCTGCTGCTGGATCGGGGTGGGCGTCGTGTAGCCGGTCGCGGCCAGGGCCTTCAGCAGCGGGGCTGCGAGGCCGAGTTCGGAGAATTCGGTCATGCGTGGTGTGCTTTCGATGCCGCGCCCGGGAAGGCCGGGGCGGAAGAGCGGTCGGCAGGACCGCAAGCCGGCGCGATTGGTAGGGGAACGGGAACCGGCCAGGCTTGGTGAAAGTGAACGGTCGCAGTTTATGCCGCGCCGCAGCATAATGCGGCAGGCGGGATGAGAAGTCAAGAAAAAGCAAGCAAAGCCGGATTTTTGAAAAAATGAAGCAGCGACGTTTGCTTCTGGTCGGCGGTGGTGAACATAACGCCGGGATGCCGATCAACAGCCGGATACTGTGCGAGCCCTATGCCGGATTGCAGGCGCAGGCGCTGGGTTTGGCAGAGGCGGCGGGGTTGTCGCCTGAGATCGTGGACTTGCGGCCGCGGTGGCCCTGGGCCTGGGTGAGCGCGGCGGCCTGGCCGGCGCCTTT
>CAHJWU010000176.1 GCA_903643085.1 Rhodospirillales bacterium | reverse complement strand
GGTGCCGCTGGCCGCCGCAGGCGTGGCCCGGTTCGACTTCTCGGTGCTCTGCGGCACGGCGCTCGGCGCCGGCGACTACCTGGCGCTGGCCACGCATTTCCACGCGCTTGTGCTGGACGCCGTGCCGCGCCTCTCGCCGGACAATTACGACGAGGCGCGGCGGTTCATCGTGCTGGTGGACGCGCTGTATGACCACCGGGTGAAGCTGGTGGCCTCGGCTGACGCGGCGCCTGACCAGTTATACCGGCGGGGCGAGGGCGCGCAGGCGTTCGAGCGGACGGCTTCGCGGCTGGAAGAGATGCAGAGCCAGGCGTATCTGGGCCTGGCGCATCTGACGTGAGGCCAAAAGAGCGGTCTTTCTGGAGAGACGGCCTTCCTGGGCAAAACCTCATGTTCATCATTAGCTTGTTGACGGAGTCTCAGGAACTAAATTAGAACACCGGTAGAGTTGCCGGTTTGTTCACCCGCCCATGGCAATTTGGGGGCGGAAGCACAGCACGAGGCCCGCCTATGTTGACCCGCAAGCAGCATGAACTGCTCAGCTTCATCGACAGCCATCTGAAGGAGACCGGCGTGTCGCCGAGCTTCGAGGAGATGAAGGAGGCGCTCTCCCTGCGCTCCAAATCCGGCATACACCGGCTCATCTCCGCGCTGGAGGAGCGCGGGTTCCTGCGCCGCCATCACCACCGGGCGCGCGCGCTGGAGGTGGTGAAGCTGCCGGAGAACATGGCGCACCAGGCGCTCCCCGTCCGGCGTGAGGGCGCCAAGCCGGCGCCCGCCGCACCCGGGTTCTCGCCGAACGTGATACGCGGGGATTTCTCCTCGCGCCTGCCCGGCGTGCGCGCCGCGCAGGATGCGGCGGCGATTTCCATGCCGCTCTACGGTCGCATCGCCGCCGGCCAGGCGATCGAGGCTCTGCGCGATGACGGCGTGCATATCGAGGTGCCAATGGCCATGCTGGGCGCCGGCGAGCATTTCGCGCTCGAGGTGGCCGGCGACTCGATGATCGACGCCGGGATCTTCGACGGCGACACCGTGATCATACGCAAGGGCGACAAGGCCGACACCGGCCAGATCGTGGTGGCGCTGATCGACGAGAACGAGGTGACGCTGAAGCGCATACGCAAGCGCGGCAACTCCATCGCGCTGGAGCCGGCCAACGCCAAATACGAGCCGCGGCTGCTGCCTGTGGACCAGGTGCGCGTGCAGGGACGGCTGGTGGCGCTGCTGCGGAAATATTAGCTACAGGGCATGGAAACGGAGACGCATTTCTACGAACCCGGCCTCGGCCACGGCCTGGCGCATGATCCGTTCAACGCGATCATCGGGCCGCGACCGATCGGCTGGATCTCGTCGCGCGGCAAGGACGGGTCGGTGAACCTGGCGCCTTACAGCTTCTTCAACGCGTTCAACTACCACCCGCCGATCATCGGCTTCGCCAGCGTGGGGGCGAAGGACACGCTGCGCAACGCGCAGGAGACCGGCGTGTTCGCCTGGAACCTGGCCACCCGCGCGCTGGCAGAGCCGATGAACGCAAGCTGCGCGCCGGTGCCCTATGGGCAGGACGAGTTCGCGCTGGGCGGCCTGACCCAGGCGCCCTGCCGGCTGATCGACGCGCCGCGGGTGGCCGAAAGCCCGGTGGGTTTCGAGTGCCGCGTGGCCGACATCGTGCAGCTGAAAGGCTGGCAGGGCGGGCTGGCACAATCCTGGCTGGTGCTGGGCGAAGTGGTCGGCGTGCACATCGCGCGCAGCACGCTGGTGGACGGGGTGTTCGACACGTTCGGCCTGGGCATCATACAGCGCGGCGGAGGGCCTACGGCGTATGCGGAGATACGGGCGGACAGCCGGTTCGACATGAGGCGGCCCGGGTAAGGGCAAGCAAGCAGTTCTTTTCTCAAGAAAAGGACCAAAAGACTTTTGCTTTCCCCGCTTTGGTGTCCGGGTGCCTGCTTACGAACCGAAGCGGCTGAACCTGCGCGCGGCTGAACAGTCTGTTTCGCTACAAAGACGGATTTGCCTGCTTGCGCAGGCATCGACCTTGCTGCGGGCCGGCATCACGCGCGCCAGGCGTTAGAAGTGACTCCAGCCGCCCGCGCCCACGACCAGCCTTTCGCCCGACGCATCGCGGACCTCCACCCGTGCCGGACCGCGGACGCACCGGCCGATCCGGGTAACCGGCACGCCGGCTTGCGCGCAGGCGGCTTGCAACCGCGGCCCGAAATCCCCGGGCACCGCCAGCAACAGCTCGTAATCGTCGCCACCCGTCAGGCACAGTTCGAGCCGTCCCTGCGCCGCGGCGGACAGCGGCACCCGCGCGGCCTCGATCTGCACGCCTACCCCCGAGGCCCGCGCCAGGTGCCCGGCGTCCTGCAAGAGCCCGTCGGACACATCCATCGCGGCCGATACGATGCCGTCCAGTGCCAAGCCCAGCCGGGGCTGCGGCAGCCTGTAGCGCCCTGCCAGCCTGCCATTCGGATCGGCCGTCTCGCCGCGCAGGGCAAGCAGGCCCAAGGCTGCGTCACCTATGGTGCCCGTCACCCATAGAGCGTCACCCGCTTGGGCACCCGAACGCCGCCAGGCACGACCGGGCGCCACGTGGCCGATTACCGTGGCCGACAGCGATACCGGCCCGGGCGTGCTGGTGGTGTCGCCGCCGAGCAGGGTCAGGCCGTAACGCGCCTGGTCCTCGGCCAGTCCGCGCGCGAACGCGGCAAACCAGTCGGCGCCGGTCGCGCGCGGCACGGACACCGTGAGAAGATAGTGCAGCGGAACGGCACCCATGGCGGCCAGATCCGACAGGTTCACCCGCAGCAGCTTGCGCGCGACCAGGTCAGGCGGGTCCTCCGGCAGGAAATGCACGCCTGCCACGATGGCGTCGGCCGAGACGACCAGCTCGCGGCCGGGCGGCGGGGCGAACACGGCGGCGTCGTCCTGCAGGGCGAGCGCTTCCGGGGCGGCCAGGGGGCGGAAGGCGGCGATCAGGGTGAACTCGGCGGGGAGGGGCAAGGAAGGCCTTCTTTTTTGCAAAAAAGAAGCAAAAAAACTTTTGCTCCTGATGCCTGCACCCAGGCCGCGCTTAGGGCTGCGGTACGGGTGCTGGCAGCACCAGCCTTGTCCTCCGGGCGGACGGGGACGGCCTTCCTTACTGTTTGACCTCGAACTCCCGCGGCCGCAGCACATGCGCCAGCGCGTCCATCAGCCCGTTCGCCATCTTGGGCTCGTCGCCATGCAGGAACCCGTGCGCCACGTCCATGTACTCGTTTATCACCACCGCCACCGGCGGCCCGTCGCGCATCCCCAGTTCGGCGCCCGCCGCGCGCAGCAGCGCGCGCAGCACCGGGTCCAGCCTGGCCAGCGGCCATTCCTCCGGCAGGGCCGAGGCCAGCAGGCCGTCTATCTGGTCCTGCTTCTGCACCGCCTGGCGCACGATCTGGCCGAACAGCTTGACGTGGGCGTCCGGCACGCGGCCCTCCTCGTAGCCACCGGTGCCCGGGAGCTCGCCCAGGCGGTGGCGGACGAACTGGTCGATGACGGTCTCGGGGCTCTCGCCGGCCTGCTCGGCCTGGAACAGCGCCTGCACGGCGCCTACGCGCGCCGCCGTGCGCGGCCGCGTCAGTGCCGGTGTCTTGCCCATCAG
This sequence comes from Rhodospirillales bacterium, assembly GCA_903643085.1. Lineage (GTDB taxonomy): Bacteria > Pseudomonadota > Alphaproteobacteria > Acetobacterales > Acetobacteraceae > BOG-908. Next base: position 3,328 of record CAHJWU010000176.1, on the reverse strand, counting down.
ATGGTTCCCAGGTGGCGTGCAGCGGATATCTGCAGCAACGCGGCAGCGGCCGCCTCGGCGCCCTTGTTGTGGCCGTCGGCGCCGCTGCGTGCCGTGGCCTGCTCGATGGAGTGCACCGTCAGCACGCCTGAGCCAAGGGCGATGCCGAATTGCAGGGCCACGTTCATCAGGCCGGCCATCGTCTCGCGGCAGATGTAGTCGTAATGGTCGGTGCCGCCGCGCACGATGCAGCCGAGTGCGATGAAGCCGTCCCACTGGCGCGGGCCGCGCAGGGCGAGGCGCACCGCCTGCGGAAGCTCGAAGGCGCCGGCCACGTCGAGGATTTCGGACCTGGCGCCGGCTTGGTCGAGTATGCGTGCCGCGCCCTGCGTCATGCCGTCGATCACCGCGCGGTAATACGGCGCGCGTATCACCAGCAGGCTGGGCGGCGGGCCGGCCACGCGGGGGGCCGCGGGAAGCGGGGCGTCGGCGGTGCTCATGCCGGCAGCTCTATCGCGCGGCGGCCGACCATGCGCAGGCCGTAGCCTTCCAGGCCGGCGATGGTGCGATCGGTGTTGGAGAGCAGCTCCATCTGGCGCACGCCGAGGTCGGCCAGGATCTGCGCGCCGATGCCGTAATCGCGCAGGATGCTCTCCTGGGCGACCGCGCGGGTGCGCCGTCCGGTGACCATTTCCAGGATGCTGCCGGAGCGGCCGTCATGCAGCATCACCATCACGCCTGAGCCTTCGGCCTCGATCATGCGCATTGCCTGGTGCATCAGCTTGTTGGTGCGCCCGCCCGGCAGGATCTGTATCGGGTCGATCGCCTGCATGCGCACCAGCGTGGGCCGCGTGGCGTCTATCTCGCCCTTGACCATCACCACGTGCTCGGCCTGGTCCAACGTGCTGGTGTAGATGATCACCCGCCAGGGGCCGGTGTCGAGCGCGTTGGTGTGCGTCTCGTGCTCACGCACGATCAACCGTTCGGACGCACGGCGGCGGCCGATCAGGTCCGCGATGGTGCCAAGCTTCAGGCCGTGCAGCTGCGCCACGCCCACCAGGTCGGCAAGGCGCGCCATGGTGCCGTCGGCGTTCATGATCTCGCAGATCACGCCGGCCGGGATCAGGCCGGCCATGCGCGCGATGTCCACCGCCGCCTCGGTGTGGCCGGCGCGGACTAGCGTGCCGCCGGCCCGCGCCGCCAGCGGAAACACGTGGCCCGGCGATACCAGGTCGCGCGGCGTGCTCTGCGGATCTATGGCCACCGCTATGGTGTGGGCGCGGTCGCGCGCCGAGACGCCGGTGGTGATGCCGTCCCGCGCCTCGATGCTGACGGTGAACGCGGTCTGGTGGCGCTGCTGGTTGGCCACCGCCATCATCGGCAGCTCCAGCCGCTCCACCTGCGCCGGCGGCAGCGACAGGCAGATCAGCCCGCGGGCGTGGCGCATCATGAAGGCCAGCGCCTGCGGAGTGGCGAACTGCGCCGGAATGATCAGGTCGCCTTCGTTTTCGCGGTCCTCGTCATCCACCAGAATGAACATGCGGCCGGCCTGCGCCTCGGCGATCAGCTCGCCGGTGCTGGAGATGGCGTCGTGCAGGGAGTGACGCGTTAGCGTGTCTGTTATCACGGGGTGGCGTCCTCGAAAGGGAAGAAAGCAAGGCCTTCTTTTTTGAAAAAACGAAGCAAAAAACTTTTGGTCTCTGTCGGAGACTGGCTGGTGAGCGCGCGACAGCGGAGCAAAAGTTTTTTGGTTCTTTTTTTCAAAAAAGAACTGCGTTCTCTCTTAAGTCTCACTGAGCCGCGCCACGTAACGCGCCAGCATGTCGATCTCGATGTGGACCGCATCGCCCGGCCTGCGCAACCCGAGCGTGGTGTGCTCTGCCGTGTGCGGGATGATGTTGACGCCGAAATCCTGGCCGGCCACCTCGTTGACTGTCAGCGAGATGCCGTCGATCGCCACCGAGCCCTTGGCCGCGATGTAGCGGTGCAGCGGGGCAGGCACGCGCACGCCGATGCGCAGTGAACCCTGCTCGGGCGTGATCGCGGTGATCTCGCCCAGCCCGTCCACGTGGCCGCTGACCATGTGGCCGCCCAGCTCGTCGCCCAGCCGCAAGGCGCGCTCCAGGTTGATGCGCGTGCCAGGCGCCCAGCCGCCGAGCGTGGTGCGCGAGACGCTCTCGCCGGACACGTCCACCGCGAACCAGTCGGGGCCGAGTGCCGTGGCGGTCAGGCAGCAGCCGGAGCAGGCGATGGAGGCGCCTATGGCTGTGCCGCCCTGGGCGGCCAGGAACTCGGGCGGTGTGCCTATGGTGACCCGCAGATCCTGACTGTCGCCGGCGTGGGTGATGGTGCGGACTTCGCCTTGGGCGGTGATTATACCGGTGAACATTTGCTGCCTAAAAGTGGGAAAGGCCTTTTCTTTCGAAAAGGCGGACGACTTTTTGCTTCCGCTGCCGGGCGCTGTTTCAGCAGGCGCCGACAGGGAGAAAAGTTTTTTGTTCTTTTTCAAAAAAGAACTGCTCGCTTTCTCATCGCATGAACTCCGTCACCACGTCCGAACCCAGCGCGCGGGGCATACCGAGCCGTGTGAACCGCGGCATCGCGGCCAGCGCTTCCGTCCCCAGCTCGGCCAGCGCCGCGAGACCGTCCGCGCCCATGATGCCGGGCGCGTGGAACCAGACGATACGGTCCACCAGATCGGCACGCAGCAGCGAGGCGGCAAGCTGCGCGCCACCTTCCACCAGAACGCGCGTGAGGCCGCGGGTGCCTAGCGCGCGCATGGCCTGCGGCAGGTCGATCCCGCCCTCGCCTGCGGGCACGAGGACGCAGCGCGCGCCGGCTTCGGCCAGCAGCTGCGCGCGTGACGGGATGATCTCGCCTGGCTGGTAGCCAGCCGGGTCCACACCGTCAGGCAGGCTGTCCGTGTGATACAGGATCCAGCTCGGGCTCTCGTGCGCGGTGCGCACGATCGCGGCGGTAAGCGGCGTGCGCAGGCGGCTGTCGGCGACGATGCGCACGGTCGGGCGGTGCGCGTAGCCGGGCGTGCGGCAGGTGAGGTCCGGGTCGTCGGCGACCAGGGTAGCCGCACCCACCATCACCGCGTCGTGCCGGCCGCGCAAAGCGTGCACGTAGGCGCGGGCTTCGGGGCCGGTGATCCAGCGGCTCTCGCCGGTGCGCGTGGCGATGCGCCCGTCCAGCGTGGTGGCGAGCTTCAGGGAGACCAGCGGGCGGCCGTGGCGGATACGGCTGAAGAAGCCGGCCAGCGTGTCCTGCGCGTCGGCGGCGCGCAGGCCGTCTTCCACGCGCAGGCCGGCCTGACGCAGCAGGGCAAGGCCGGCGCCGTTGACCC
>CAHJWU010000175.1 GCA_903643085.1 Rhodospirillales bacterium | reverse complement strand
CCCCGCCATAAACCCCCACCCCTAAACCCAGGGCGAAAGCCAAACACCCGCCCAGGCTTCCGCCAGCGCCAGGACCAAAAGTTTTTTGCTTCTTTTTTCAAAAAAGAAGGCCTTCCTCACTCCGCACCCCCAGGGTGAGCGGCAACCCCCGAACACGAGTCCACCCCTCCCCCAGGCCAGGCACTCCCAATCCGCCGCAAGCAGCACGCCCGGTAGACACACCATCCACGGTAAGGAACAGCCGGCCGCGCCCACACAGGCGCCCCTCGCACAGCGCAACGACCCGAACCCGCCGACCGCCTCGTGCCAAAACCGTGAACACCGGCCCCGCTTCGCAACCCCGCGTCCCGACCCAACGTTGCGCGGACCAAGAAACGAACCCGGAAACGCGCCGCCCGATGCTGATAGAAACCTGCGACGCCGACCACGCGCTTGCGCAAGACCTCCGCCATTTCATCGCCGACCCGGCCTTCCCCTGCGTAGGCGCCAAGGCCGCACTGGCGAAAGACCAGATCGCCGTAGTCGTGGCCAGGGACATACGCTCCGCCTGGGATGACCTGCGTATCTACCCGCTGCTGCTGGATTTCGTGGGCGCCTACCGCGCCGAGCCCACCCTCTTCCGCAGCTTCGCCGTCGTCTTCGAATCACCCCACACCCTCACCGAACCCCAGTTCGAGCGCCATCTGTGGGCCCGCGCCCAGTCCCTGACCGACAAGGACGCCTGGACCGGCCACCGGTATGACACCCGCGTCAGCGACGACCCCCACGACACCCATTTCTCCCTGTCCTTCGGCGGCGAGGCCTTCTTCATCGTGGGCCTTCACCCCGCAGCCAGCCGCCCCGCCCGCCGCTTCGCCCACCCCACTCTCATCTTCAACCTGCATGACCAGTTCGAACGCCTGCGCGCCGAAGGCACCTACGACAAGCTGCGCCACACCATCCTGGCCCGGGACCAGAAGCTCGCCGGCTCGCAAAACCCCATGCTCGCCCGCTTCGGCGAACAATCCGAAGCCCGCCAGTACAGCGGCCGCGCGGTGGACGAAGCCTGGGCCTGCCCGTTCCATCCGGCCGCCAGGTAAGCAGCCGTCTCCCACGAACCAGAGAACGCCTGTGCCCAGGCACCAGCCGCGCTGATACAGACCGAACCGAAGCGTCGCGTCCAGGAAGCCAAAGTTCTCTGCTTCTTCTGCAAAAAGGCTTCGCGTCATTGCTGATCCCCCCACGCACCGGCACCGCCTTCCGCCTGTCCGCCGGCCAGACCCTCACCGTCACAGACCCGCAGGGCGAGCAGGTGGCAGACCTCCTGGCCTTCAACGCGCAGGACACGGACGAAGTCCTCTCCTCCGGCCGCACCCTGGACTACGCCAGCCGCATTTATCTCACCACGGGAGACCCGCTCTACTCCAACCGCAGCCGCATCCTTCTGCGCATCACCAAGGACACGGTAGGCCGCCATGACTTCCTCCTGACCCCCTGCTCGGCAGACACCTTCCGCATAATCTACAACGATCCCCAGCCGCACCGCGGCTGCTTCGGCAACCTAGCCGAAGCCCTCGGCCCTTACGGCATCCCCCCGGACCGCATCCCGGTTGCCTTCAACGTCTTCATGAACGTCACCGTGGACGCCGCCACCGGCGTCCTGGCCGTGCAGCCGCCTTTGAGCCGCGCCGGCGACCACGTCTGCCTGCAGGCCGAGACCGACCTCATCATCGGTCTCACCGCCTGCTCCGCCCTGCAGTCCAACAACTACGCCTTCAAGCCGATCGAATACGAAATCAACTGACCCCACTTTGCCTTTCCCCGCCCCCGCCCCTAACTACCTTTCCATGACCGCACCTCCGCCCTTCGACCCCCGGACCTTCCGCCAGGCCCTGGGCACCTTCGTCACCGGTGTCACGATCGTCACCACGCTGGACACCGCCGGCCACCCGGCCGGCCTTACAGCAAACAGCTTCAACTCCGTCTCCCTGGATCCCCCCATGGTGCTCTGGAGCCTGGCCCTGGACAGCACGAACCTGGACGCCTTCCGCCGGGCGCCGTACTGGGCCGTCCACGTCCTCGCCGCCGGCCAGGAACAGCTCTCCGTCCAGTTCGCCACCCGCGAGACCGACCGCTTCGCCGACGTCCGCACCACCGAAGGCCCCGCCGGCATCCCCCTGCTGGAAGACTGCGCCGCCCGTTTCGTCTGCCGCGCCGCCTTCGAATACGAGGGCGGCGATCACGCCATCTTCCTCGGCCAGGTCGAAGCCTTCGAACAGACCACCCGCACGCCGCTGGTCTACCACCAGGGCCGCTACGCCGGCGTCTTCCCCGCCGCCCCCGCCGCCGCCCCTGCCAGCAGCATCACCGCCCTCGAAGAGCGCGGCCTCGTCGAGCGGACCCGCGGCCGCCTGCGCCTCTCCGCCGAAGGCCGCGTCATAGCCGAGGGCTTCGTCGCCCTGGCCGAGAGCGACACAGCCACCCTGACGGCGCACGAGACCGCCGCCCTGCGCCACCTCCTGCCCCTCCTGGGATGACCACGCCCGTCCGTCATGTCGCCGCCGGCGTCCTGGAGGTCGCCTACCACGAAACCGGCACCCCCACAGGCACCCCGGTCATCCTCCTGCACGGCTTCCCCTATGACGTTCACGCCTGCGCCGAAGCGGCCGCGCTCCTGCCCGCCCAGCGCGTCATAGTCCCCTTTCTGCGCGGCTACGGCCCAACCCGCTTCCTCTCTGCACACACGCCACGCTCCGGCGAACAGGCGGTACTCGGCACGGACCTGCTGGCCCTGATGGACGCGTTAGGCATTTCGCAGGCCGTCCTGGCCGGCTATGATTGGGGCGGCCGCGCAGCCTGCGTCGTCGCCGCCCTGCACCCCGACCGCGTGCTCGGCCTGGTCAGCTGCACCGGCTACAACATCCAGGACATTCCGCACGCCGGCGAACCCCACCCACCAGAAGCCGAGCACCGCCTCTGGTACCAATACTACTTCCAGACCGAACGCGGCCGGGCCGGTCTGTCGCAGGACCGCCGCGGCTTCTGCCGCTACCTGTGGCAGCTCTGGTCCCCCACCTGGCGCTTCGCCGGCGCCACCTACGACGCCACCGCCGCCGCCTTCGACAACCCCGACTTCATCGACGTCGTCATCCACTCCTACCGCCATCGCTTCGGCCACGTCCCCGGTGACCCAGCCGCCCTGCCTACGGAACGCCTCCTTGCCGGCCAACCCGCAATCACCGTCCCCACCATCGTGCTGCACGGCGCCGACGACGGCGTGTCCCCACCCGCACACTCCGCGAGCCACGCCCGGCATTTCACCAGCCGCTACGAACGCCGCATCCTGCCGGGCACAGGCCACAACGTGCCGCAGGAGGCACCGCGAGACGTCGCGGACTCGATCGTGGCGTTACTGCAAGGCTGACCCTGAGCCCAGCGCGTCCGCCCGGCTACGCCACCAGCCGCAGCCCGCGCCTGCGCCCGCCGTCCGGCAGATCGAGCGGCAACGGCGCCTGCTCGGCCGTCACCTCCCTCTCCGGTTCAGGCAACCGCCGGTGCAGATACGTCACCGCCAGCGAGCGGAACACGTAGTCGAGCACCGAACTCGCACGCTCCACCTCCGGGTCGCCTTCCACCGCGCCGGCCGGCCCGAACCGCGTCAGCGCGAACGCCTCGACGAACTCTTCCAGGCGCACGCCATGCTGCAGCCCCAGGCTGACCGCCTGGGCGAAACACTCCGCCAGGCCGCGTACCGCCGCACTCTCCCGCGGCAGCGTGAGCGTGATCTCCCCCAGCCGCCCGTCGGCGTACTCGCCCGTGCGCAGGAACACCCGGTGCCCGCCGACGATGGCCCTCTGCGTAACCCCGGCATGCCGGGCCGGCAACGCGCGGTGTCCGGGGCCGGCAGTCCCGCCTGCCGCCACCGGCGCCGGCAACCCCGCCGCGATCTCGGCCACGCTGTGCAGGTAGGGGGCCACAGCGTCCCGCATGGCCAGATGCCCCTGCAGCCCGGCCATCGGCAGCGGCGTCCCGCCCACCAGCACCGCGGCCAACGCCGCTTCCGGCGACATCGCCACAGCGGCCAGCCGGTCCTGCGCCGCACGCGTCAGGTGCGAATCCCTGACCGGCGAAAAGGCCGGCGCGATCCCGCCCGTCTCCACCCCAAGCAAGGCTTCCGCGGGCCCGGCCGGAAAGATGCCGGTGGCCTGCAGCGCCCCAGGCGCGCTGCGTATCGCCGCGCGTGCCGAAGCGGCAGCCTCAGCCAGGTCCGGTATGGCGCAGCTCCTGGGTGGCGCCGGCCAGTCCGCCGGTGTGGCAAGCAAATCCGGCTGGTCTCCCTCAAGCGCCTGGTCCACGCAGCCCCGAAGCAACGCCGCCAGGCAGGCGCCCACCTCGCGCGCCGCCCGGCTCTCGTAAGCGATGCCCAGGCAAGCCAGCAGGTCATCCAGCCCGGCCAACCCGATCTCGATGCGCGCCGCGTTGGGCGCAAGCAACAGACTGGCCCGCGCTACAAGGCCTGCCGCGGAGGCAAACCCGGACACGTCGTATCCGCCCGATGCATCGTGGAAACCGGCCGCGTTCAGGCGAAAGCCAGGCGCGCTTGCCTGCTCGCTCGCCCAGACCGCCGCGTTCGGCGCCGCCCGCCGCCGGCACAGCAGGTCGTGCAACTGTCCCGCGATGTCCGCGCCGGCCAGCTTGCCCAATCCCGCCTGCCGCGCCCGCGCCGCCACCAGCGTCAGCCACACGCAGGAAGCCGCCGCCAGGCTGACCGGACCCTCGCCGGGCACCAGTGCCGCCAGCGCCTCGGCCGCCCGGTCATCCCAGCTCACCGGCAGGGTAACCATCCGCCGCGCCTGCTCCGGATCCGCACGGGCCGCCACCTGCCGCATCCTCGTGCCCTGCCACAGACGCATTGCTTTCATAAGGCGCAGGTAAGCACGGAACTCGACTCGGGAACACACATTTTGCGACCGCGAGTGCAAGAGGACACATCATCTAGCGTGCCGCAGGTCGAGTGGCCGCCGACTCGAAAGATACGCGACAGCGCAGTGAAAAGCTGTTTGCTGTTTTTTCTCGAAAGAGAAGGCTTTTCCCGCCTGCGTTGATCCACTCTCCCGCTTGCTTGCCCACCCCAGGCGGCCTCCCTATAACCCAGCCCATGGCAACCATCGGTACCAGGCTGTTCACCTTCTTCCGCGGCCAGCCCGTGGGCAAGGACGCCACCGGCAACCTCTACTACCAGGAGCGCAGGGCCCGCGGCCCAGGCATACGCCAGCGCCGCTGGGTCATCTTCGCCGGGCCTGAGGAGGCCAGCGTCATCCCCTCCGAATGGCATGCCTGGCTGCATCACACGGTTGACGCGCCGCTGACGGAAGTTCCCCACCGCGCCTGGCAGAAGCCGCATCTTCCCAACCGCACCGGCACCGCGCTCGCCTACCGCCCCCCGGGCCACGACTACAAAGGCGGCCACCGCGCCGCCGCCACCGGCGACTACGAAGCCTGGTCGCCGGACGGCCCGGAGCAGCGCCTCCCCGAGCGCGACGTGGTGGCCCTTCCGCCGCAAGGCGTCTGAGCCTTGGCCCGCCACAGCGCGATAGAGATCGCCACCGGCGCCGCCATACTCCTGGTCGCCGGCGGCTTCCTGGTCTACGCGATCGCCAACACAGGCCAGCATGTGGGCAGCGGCTACACGCTGCATGCCCAGTTCGACCACGCGGACGGCCTCGGCTCCGGCGCCGAAGTCCGTATCGCCGGCGTAAAGATCGGCAGCGTGGACTCGATCCGCCTGAACACCAAAACCTACCAGGCAGACGTGGCCTTCACCGTCCAGCACGACGTGGCGCTGACCACAGACAGCTCGGCCACCATCTCCACCGACGGCCTGCTGGGCGGCAAATACCTCGCCCTCGCCACGGGCGGCGACGAAGCCGTGCTGAAGCCGGGCGGCACCATCACCATCACCCAAGGCTCGGTGAACCTCGAGGCGCTGCTCGGCAAATACATCTTCGGCGCGACCAAGGACACGCCGGCAAAACCCGCCACCGGCCAGGGCGGCTCCGGCCTGAAGTGAACGCCATGCCAGGCCGCATCTGGCCGCAGCCGGACGGCGAACCCGTCTCCTGCCGCGAAAAGCTGGAAATCCTGAACGAGAATTACGACGAGCTGCGCCACGTCATGCAGGACGCGTTCGAGGATGCTGTCCTGATGGGCGTGGACGAGGCGCATCTGCGCAAGCTGTTCGCCGAATTGGCTGCCGGGTTGCGGACGCCGAAGTGAGCAAGGAAGCAAGGCCTTCTTTTTTGAAAAAAAGAAGCAAAAAACTTTTGTTCCGCAGCATGTGCATCAGTCCGGCGCCGCAGGGAATGTCGAAGCTGCTGAGCGTCGGGAAGAAAGAGTTTTTTGCTTCTTTTTTGCAAAAAAGAAGGCCTTTCTTCCTCCTCTTTTTGCTGGCAACAACCGCCTCGGCCGAAACCGTCCAGCCCCCAAGCATCTCCCCACCCGACACCTGGGTCCCCCGCCAGGCCGGCACGCTGCGCGTCCTGAACAAGCTGGACTCCACAATCACCGCACTCACCCTCAAGCTCGGCGAGACCAAAACCCTGCAAACCCTGTCGGTAACCCTGAAAGCCTGCGCCGTCCGCCCGCAGGACCTGCCACAGGACGCCACGGCGCAGCTCAGCGTCACGGACAGCCGGGAGGGTGCGCCCGGTTTCCAGGGCTGGATACTCGCCAACGAGCCGGCCGCCGCCATGCTGGAGCACCCGGTCTATGACATCCAGCTTGCCGGCTGCGCCTGACCTTCCGCCGCCCGACCGGGCCGCCTACCTGCTGGATTTCGACGGCACCCTCGTCGACATCGCGCCCGCCCCGGATCAGGTGATCGTCGATCCCGACCTGGCCGCCAACCTGCGCGCGCTGCGCACCCGCGCCGGCGGCGCCGTCGCCATCGTCACCGGGCGCCCGGTCGCCCAGGTGGACGCGCTGCTGG
>CAHJWU010000174.1 GCA_903643085.1 Rhodospirillales bacterium | reverse complement strand
CTGCCGCGCAGGCCGGCCCTGGCCGGCGCGTGGCGCCGCGCCTGCAACTGGGCCACGCGCCGGAGCCAGTTGGCGTACACGTGCAGCGCCGCCGGGCGCCAGCCATACTCCGCGGCGATGTGGCAGGCGATCGTGTCGAATTTCGCCAGCAGCGCGGGATCGCGGTGCGCGTGCGCCTGGGCGCGGAACGCCGCCAGCTGGGCGAGCACCGCACGGCCGTAATAGCCGGTCGGCGGCTCGGGGTAGTAGTCGGACTGGCCGGCGAGGAAGGCCTCGACATCGCGGCGGAACTCGCCGGGCAAAGCGGACAGCCCGTATTCCGGATGGCCCTGCAGGAAGAGGTGCTCGGCGAAGCCACGCCAGAGGAACATGTCCGGCCCGGTCTCGGGCGACGCCGAGATGATCTGGAAGCCCGCCCGGACCAGCGCCTTCCGGTCGAGGCCGTAGAAACGCGAGTGCGGCTGCAGCCAGGCGCCTGCCAGGCCAGGGACGTAGCCGTGGCGCCGGCAGAGGAAAAGGCCGGACAGCTTGCGCGGCAGCTTCTGCCGGTGCACGCCGCCGAGCCGGTAGGCGGCGGCATGGGCGGCCATGCACGACCAGAGCACCGGCGTGTCCGTCAGCTCGGCCCAGTCCGCGATGCGGCTGAGCGTGGGCCAGGAAGGCTCGTCCTCCAGCCAGGATGCCTTGGGTTCGCTGCCGGTTACGATCAGCGCGTCGAGCGCCTGCTCCTCCAGCGTGTCGAACGGCTCGTAGGTCGCGTCCACATGGGCTTGCAGCAGGGCAGGGCGCGGCAACGGCGCCGCGAACAGCTTCAGCCGCACGGTCAGCCCGTCAGAGGCGTCGGACAGCAGCGAGCATATCTGGCGTTCGACGGCCTGCATGGCGCCGGCGGGCATGTTGTTGAGCAATCCTATGGTCAGCATGCCTGGTCCTCTCGCGGCGGCCTCGGTGGTGGCGTGGACCGGCCGCTCACGCGGCGTGCGCCGTGGCCCGGTGCCACAGGCTCTCGCGGCGCGGCTGGTAGGGGTAGCCGTAGGAGGCCGGCGTGTTGGGCGCCTTGTTCAGCACCAGGCCGCACACGTGGCCCCCGGCCAGGCGCAAAGCGCGTATCGCGCGCAGGACCTGCTCGCAGGACGCGGACTGGACGGCGCAGACGAGCACGGTCGCGTCCACCGCCTGCGCGGCAAGCACCGCGTCCGAGGCGGCGAGGATGGGCGCGGTGTCGACGATCACCAGGTCGAACTGCGCGCGCAGTTCGGCGAGCAGGACCTGCAATCCGGCCCCCTCCAGCGAGGGCTCGGATTGCCGCCCGCCGCACGGCCCGGCCGTCACCACGCACAGCGGCAGGTCGGGATGCCGGCTCACCGCGGTGGAGAACGTGCCGGCGCGCGCCACGACCTCCGTCTCGCCGATCCCCGCATCCTCCAGCATCAGGCGCACCGAGGGATGGTGCAGGTCGAAATCGACGAGGGCTGTCCTGACGCCCGAACGCGAGGCGGTGATCGACAGGCCGACGGCCAGCGTGGATTTCCCCTCGCCCGGTGCGCAGGAGGTGATCTGCACCACCCGGCCGCCCTCGCCGGCACGCGACCGTATGGCCAGACGCAGGCGCCGCAGACTGTCGGCATACGGCGTGGCGCTATTGGCCAGCAGGTAGGACAGCAGGGACGAGGCGGTCCGGTCGCGGCCGAGTTCGCGCCGGCCCAGGCGGGGGATCGCGCCCAGCACGGGAAGCTGCAGCCGGCTTTCGGCTTGGTCGGCATCCTCCAGGCGCCCGCGCAGCAGGCTGCGCATCAGCGTGAACCCGATGCCCACGCACAGACCCAGCGCTGTGCCCGCCGGCAGCAACAGCGTGGGACGCGGAAAGCTCGGCTGTTCGGGGAACGGCGCCGGCGAGATGATCCCGGCCTCCGCCCGCTGTCGCGTCTCCTGCTGCTCGACGTCGTGCAGCCGGTTCAGCGCCGCCTCGTAGGTGGTGCGGTTCACCTGGGCCATGCGTTCCGCCTCGTTGAGCAGCGCGCGGCCGTGCACGTTGTCAGCTGCCGCCTCGTCGCCCGCGATCTGCTTCAGCAAAGCCTGCACGGACTGCACGCGCGCCTGCGCCGAGTCGTACTGGTCGCGCAGCGCCAGGGTGAGGCGCATGGTCTCCGTCCGCACGCGCGCGTTCAGCGTGGCCAGGCTGCGGGTCGCCTGCACGCGGAGCGGGTAACTCGGGCCGTACACCGTGGAGAGGTCGGCCAGCCTGCGTTCGGCGTCCACCGTGCTGGTGCGCAGCGTGTCAAGCATCAGCGAGCCGCCGACATCGGGCATCCCGCCCGCCTTTATCGTGTCCATGGCCTGGCTGTAACGGGCGCCGGCCTGCGCCGCTTCCGCCTGCGCCCTGACCAGTTCGCTCGTCAGCTCGGCGAGCCTCTGCCGGTTCATCGTCGAGCCCGGCGCGTTGTCCGTCTGGAACAGCCCGTACTGGTGACGTATGGACAGCACCCGCGCCTCGCTGGCGACCAGTTCGGGCCTTATCTGCTCCAGCCGCGTGCGCAGCCAGGCGCCGTCGGCGCGCGCCTCGGCATATTTCGTGGCGACCTGGTCGGCGATGTAGGCGTCGGCCAGCGCGGTGGCGAAATGCTGCGCCGCGCGGGCGGTGGGGGCGGTGACAGTCACGGTGATGACGTAGGTCAGCCCGACGCGCGCCGTGCGTATCATCCTGCCCAGGCGGTCGACCGCCCGCTCGGTGCGTATCGCGGGGCCGTCCGCCACCGGCGCGCGGGTGCCCGCCAGCAGGCCCAGCAGGCGACGCGGCAGGCCCGGCGACAGGCCGCCGAACGCCGGGTCGTCCGCCAGATGGTCGTCGCGCACCACCTTCTCCAGCAGCCTGGAGGAGATCAGTATCTGCTCGACATCGGCCACTTTGCCGCTGTCCACGGCGATGCTGGCAAAATCCTCGTTGGCGCCCAGGCTGTCCGCCCGCTTCGGGTCCAGCAGGATGGAGACGCCGCTCTTGTAGCTCGCCGGCAGGACGGCGAGCGCGCCCACACTCAGCCCGAGCCCCAGGACGGCGCAGCCCGCGATCAGCAGCCGGCTGCGCCAGATTGTGCGCAGCATGCGGCCGGCGCCGGCGCCCCCGGCCACCGGCTCGCCCGCTTCCAGTCCGGGCGCCATCCCCGGCGGCGCGTAAGGCTGCAGGCTCTCGTGCGGCGTCACGTCCATGCGTGCTCCTGCCCGCTCAGTAGGCTTGCTTGTCGAACAGCAGGGTGGTGGCCGTGCGCAGCAGGATCCAGCCATCCATCGCCACCGAGCAGCGCTCGATATACTCGCAGTCGAGCGCGATGCGGCGCTGCAGCTTGCCGAGCGTCGTCACCTCGCCGCGGCAGCCGTTGATCTGCGCCCAGCCGGTGATGCCCGGCTTCACCCGGTGGCGTATGCGGTATTCGGCCAGGGTGTCGTGCAGGCTGCGCCCGTCCACCGTCATGCCCAGCGAGTGGGGACGCGGCCCGACGATGGACATGTCGCCGCGCAGCACGTTGATCAGTTGCGGCAGCTCGTCCAGGCTCAGCCGGCGCAATACGCGGCCCACCGGCGTCACCCGGCTGTCGTTCCGGCTGGTCTGGTCGCGGGCCGCCTCGTCGGCGAGATGGGCGAACATGGTGCGGAACTTGAACACCCGGAACACCCGGCAGCCCAGCCCCTCCCGCCGCTGCACGAACAGGACCGGTCCGGGGCTGTCCAGCTTTATCGCCAGTGCGATCAGCGCCAGCACAGGCGCGCCGAGCGTGCAGATGAGCACGGCCAGGGCCAGGTCCATCGCCCGCTTGGCAGACGCGCGCACCGGACCCATCGCCCGCGAGGACAGCGGCACCGCATTCAGCCGGCCGATGCGCGTGCTGCAGCTCGGCGCCGTGGCCGCGGCCGCGCGTTCCGACAGCAGGGTCACGTCGATGTCCAGGCCCGCCAGATGCGGCAGGACCGCTTCGAACACCACGGCGAGGTTGTGGACGCCCACGACATAGACCTGGTCCACCATGCGCGAGCACACCGCGTCCTCCAGCCAGGCGAGCGAGGGGCCGTCGGTGGTGCCGGGGATGGGCATGCAGACGGCCGCGCGTATGCGGTTGCCGGACGCCTCCTCCAGTTCGAGGGCGGCCCGGCGCGCCGTCTCGCCGTCCGTGGCCATCACCAGCGCGCGGTCGATGCAGCAGCCCTGGCGCAGGCGGGCCTGCAGGCGGGCCTGGCAGAACTGGCGCGTGAGGCCGGCCAGCAGCATGCCGCCAGCCAGCGCGCAGACGGCGTTCGCGACGGGTATGTCCGGCCGCAACGCGAGCAGGAGGACGGTGACGGCCAGCACCCAGAGCAGGCAGGCCGTGGCCAGGTTCCCGAAGCTGAACGCGCGGTGGCCCTGCAGCGGCCGGTAGAGCCGCTGCGACTGCGCGGCCATGAACCAGACGGCAAGCGAGGCAAGCGAGACCGCGGGGACCTGCCACGGCAGGCCGTGCCCGCCAGACGCGACCAGCAGCACGCAGGCGGGGGTGCAAAGCGTGACCGCGGCCTCGCCGCCTGCCACGGGCCCCAGCCACGACCAGACGGACACCCTGGGCACGGCACGGAAATCGACGGCGGGGCGCAGGCGGGCTGCCTTGCCCGCGACGGGCGGCTCGGTCGGCAGCGTGTGCAACAGCATCGGTCCACCCCGTGATCGTTCGCGGGCGCCGGGCACCGGCCGGCCTCGCCCAGGGCGGAATCCTGCCGGAACGAAACGCCGGCAAGCAGAAGCGCGTGCACTAGGCGGGGTAGGGCAACGGGCCGGGTGCCGGGGAAGGCGGGCCAGGCGGCGGTGACGCGGCTGGTCGCGTAACGCCGGCGATGACTTCTGTCTCCGCGCCTCTGCGGCGGGTTTCCGGAAGCATCCGCGCGCGGCGATGTGGGGAAGCAAAATCCTGCTTCCTTCACGAAGGAAGCATTCCTTGCTTCCTGCCACCCTGCCGTCAGGCAGTGTTCCCGGCATCCACCGTGAGCGTGGTCCCGGTGATGTTGCGCGCCGCGTCGCCCAGCAGGAACGCCACCGCGCCGGCCACGTCCGACGCCTCGGCCATGCGTTTCAGCGCGGACCGGGACGCGATCTTCTTGATCTGCGGCGCCGTCATCTCGCCTGTCATCTCGGTGGCGATGAAGCCGGGCGCCACGCTGTTGACGGTGATGCCGAGCGGGCCGAGTTCGCGCGCCAGCGAGCGGGTGAAGCCGCCCAGGGCCGCCTTGGACGCCGAATAGACGGACAGGCCGCTGTAGCCGGTCACGCTTACGATGGACGAGATGTTGACGATGCGTCCGGCGCCGCCGACCATCATCGAGCGCACCGCATGTTTCGTCAGCATGATGACGGAGATCACGTTCAGCCGGATCAGCGCCTCGATCTGGGCGTTGGGCATCGTCGCCAGGATGCCGCTTGTGCCGATGCCGGCGTTGTTGACGATTCCGTAGAGATGCCCGAATTCGCCGGTCACCTTGGCGACCAGCCCGCCCAGCCCGTCGGTATCGGAGAGGTCGTGGGCGCAGAAGCTCAGCCTGCCGGCGCCGCCGGCGCAAGATGCGATCTGCGCTTCCAGCGCGTCGCTCGATCTGCGCGCCACGGCGATCACGCCGAAGCCGGCATCGGCAAGCCGCGATGCGGTGGCCAGGCCGAGGCCGCGGCTGCCGCCGGTCAGCAGGATGTTACGCATGCAGGCGCGCCAGCTTCCCCGAGCGGCTGAGATCGAGGCTGCGCACGAAGCTGATGGAGACGGGAACCTTGTGTGCCTGCAGGCGGGTCCGGCAGAAGACCCGTATGTCCTCGGCCACGTCGCCTGCCGAGCGCTCACGGCGATCGAGCTGGCGCTGGATGTCGGGCCGGCACAGTATGTCGGCCGCCACCACGGCGCCGGTGATCGGGTTGCGCCTCGCCCGGACGGCACAGATGTCGACCGCGGGATGCTCGTAGAGCACCGCCTCGACCTCCTCGGGATGCACCTTGCGCCCGCCGATGTTGACCTGCCCGCCGCGCCGCCCGGCGAAATGATGGCGGCCGTCCCGCAGGGTCAGCAGGTCTCCCGTCTCCACAAAGCCGTCTTCGGCGGCGACCGGCCGCCGCGTCCGGTCCAGGTAGCCGAGCGCGTTCAGCGGCGAGCGGATGCGCAGCTCCTCTCCGCGTATCTCGGCCTGCACGCGTGGCACCAGCACGCTCGCGTAATCGGCGGGCAGGCCGGCCAGTCCGTCGGCGACCTGGAAGGCGAGCCCTGCCTCTGTCGAGGCAAAGGCGTGCACGATCTCCGCCTGCGGGTAGCAGCGCCGCAGCCGGTCCAGGATGGCCTGGTCGGCGATCTCGCCTGACAGGCGGACGTAGCGCGGCGCCAGCCTGCCTGCCAGGCCGGACATCAGCAACTGGCGATAGTGCGACGGCGTGCCCACCAGGTGCGTGACGCCCTCGGCGGCCGCGTACGACACGAACGCCGGCAGGGCCATGGCGGGACCGGGCAGCACCAGGGTCCGGTTCTGGAGGAGCGCGCGCAGCAGGACCTGCAGGCCGCCATAGCGACGCGTGTCGTAGAACGTGCCCCACACCTGTGCCGGGTCAGGCGTCCGGTCCGGCCCGGGCTGGGCTGCGAAATGCGCGGCCAGCGTCTGCAGCGTGTGCACGACCAGCTTCGGCGTGCCGGTGGTGCCCGACGTGAGCAGCACCCACTCCGTCTCCCGGCCGGCGGCGGCTGGCCGGGAGACGGCCGCCTCGTCCTCGTCCGGCAGGCGCCAGTCCTCGATGACGTGCCCTGCATCGGCGGCGCTGACGATGGCGTCCAGATGTGCCGCGGCCTCGCCGGCGGGAACCAGCACGAGGCGCGCCGCCACGCCGTCCAGGGCGATCAGCGCGAGTGCTGCCCGCAACTGGTCCGCCACGGCGACGACGACGCTGGCTTTGCCGTCTTCGCTGGTGGCAACCAGCGCAACAACGCCCGAACCGATTTG
Source organism: Rhodospirillales bacterium (assembly GCA_903643085.1). Classification (GTDB taxonomy): domain Bacteria; phylum Pseudomonadota; class Alphaproteobacteria; order Acetobacterales; family Acetobacteraceae; genus BOG-908. The sequence continues at coordinate 49 of CAHJWU010000174.1, read as the reverse complement.
CTTTTTGCCCTGATCCGCGAGGCTCTTGAGATCCTTGATCTCGATGCCC
>CAHJWU010000173.1 GCA_903643085.1 Rhodospirillales bacterium | reverse complement strand
GGGCCGGACGGGGCCCAGGCGGAGGCGGCGCTGCAGGCGGTGCGGGCGGCTCTGGCGGCGTGAGCAAGGCAAGGCGTTACTTTCGTCCCTGTCGCCGGCACGCAAAGGCGGCCTGATCCTGCGCATGCGCGCGCTGGCTGGAACGGAGCGTGCCGTGGTGCAGGCGGGATAGCAGAAGTCCGAAGCAGGCCTGCCTTCCGCCTTGCGCCTTGCTCCTCGCCCTTTGCAAAGGCAAACCACACGCCAACGCAGCCAAGGACCATCAATGGCCAAGATCAAGGTAAAGACGCCCGTCGTGGAGCTCGACGGCGACGAGATGACCCGCATCATCTGGGGGTTCATCAAGGACAAGCTGATCCTCCCCTATCTCGACATAGACCTGAAATACTACGATCTCGGCATCGAGTACCGCGACCAGACCGACGACCAGGTGACGATCGACAGCGCACTCGCCATCAGGCAGTACGGCGTGGGCGTGAAATGCGCCACCATCACGCCCGACGAGGCGCGCGTGCGCGAATTCGGCCTCAAGCGCATGTGGCGCAGCCCGAACGGCACCATACGCAACATCCTCGACGGCACCATCTTCCGCGAGCCGATCATCTGCCGCAACGTGCCGCGCCTGGTGCCGCATTGGACCAAGCCGATCGTCATCGGCCGCCACGCCTACGGCGACATCTACCGCGCTGCCGAGACGAAAATCCCCGGCCCCGGCCGCGTGACCATGGTGTACGAACCCGATGACGGCTCGGAGACGCAGGTCTACGAGCTGCACACCTTCAAGGGCCCCGGCGTCGCCATGGCGCAGCACAACACGCGCGCCTCGATCGAAGGCTTCGCGCGCGCCAGTTTCAATTACGGCCTGCTGCGTGAGTATCCGGTCTATCTGTCCACCAAGAACACGATACTCAAAGCCTATGACGGCACGTTCAAGGACGTGTTCGAGGAAATCTTCGACGCCGAGTTCGCCGAACGCTACCGCGCGCTCGGCCTGACCTACGAACACCGGCTGATCGACGACATGGTGGCCAGCGCGCTGAAATGGTCCGGCGGCTATCTGTGGGCCTGCAAGAATTACGACGGTGACGTGCAGAGCGACATCGTGGCGCAGGGCTTCGGCTCGCTCGGCCTGATGACCAGCGTGCTGATGAGCCCTGACGGCAGCATCATCGAAAGCGAAGCGGCCCACGGCACGGTGACGCGGCACTACCGCGAGCACCAGCGCGGCCGCGAGACGAGCACCAACCCGATCGCCTCCATCTTCGCCTGGACGCGCGGCCTGATCTACCGCGGCCGGTTCGACGACACACCGGACGTCACCGCGTTTGCCGAAACGCTGGAGCGCGTGTGCGTGGAGACGGTGGAGAGCGGCGCCATGACGAAGGATCTGGCGATCCTGATCGGGCCTGAGCAGCCCTGGATGAACACGCAGGACTTCCTGGCAAGGATCGACGAGAACCTGCAGAAGGCAATGAAGTAAGTGCCCTCCGCCCTGCGACGCACGACACCTGGAAAGCAAGCAGTCCTTTTTTGAAAAGGAGCAAACTTCCGCTCCCCGCATCTGCGACGCCCAGGTATCTCCGGATAACGCAAGGCCGCTCAGTCCGCGCCGGGATCAAGAGTTTTTTGCTTCTTTTTTGCAAAAAAGAAGGCCTGTCTCGCTTGCCCAAGCGTCAACCTCAAGGCGCGCCGGTCCCGGGCCAGGCAGCCGCGGAACCACCCAGGCTGCTGGTCACCGCGCTTGCCGTCTATTTCACCATGATCGGTGTTGTGGGCAGCATCCTGGCCTACCGCGCGACCCCGATGAGCGGCATCGACGAGATGTTCCACTTCAAGCGGGCGCTTCAGGTGTCCGAGTTACGGCTTTTCGCGCCCAGCCTGGGGCGGAACGACTGGGGCGGCAGGCTCGATCGGAAGATGCTCGATTACGAGAAGTGGTTCGACGACCGGCGCAACGCGCACATACGCGTGGGGCTTGCCGGGGCGCGTGAGGCGGAGGCGGCGATCGCGGCTGAACCGGCCGGCACAAGGCTGGAAAGTTTCCCCTCCACGGCTTCCTACTCCCCGCTGCCTTACGTGCCGGCGGCGCTCGGCCTGGGCATCGCCCGCGTGCTGCACGCGGACCTCTCGACGGCGGTCTATGCCGGGCGCCTGGCCAGCCTATACGGTTACATGCTCATGCTCGCCTGCGTGGTGGCGATGCTGCCGATCGGCCGGATCGGCGCGCTCGCTTTGCTTTCGACACCTACCGCGGTCCACCTGGCCAGCTCGTACAGCGCCGATCCGATGACCAACACGGTTGCGGCGTTCTTCGCGGCGTGGTGCCTGCGCCTGCGGCTGGCACCACCGCGGGATTTCTCCACAACGCAGCGGCGGCTGTTCGTGGTGCTTGCCGTGGCCGTCGGCCTTCTGAAGCTGACCTGCGCACTCTGCGGCCTGCTCGTTCTCATCGTGCCGGCCACGGCGTTCGCGGATGCCCGGCAGGCCTGGCGCTTCAGGCTGTTCTGCGTCGCGGCGTGCCTGGCGGCGGCGCTGGCCTGGAACCTGGCCTACCCTTTCGTGCCTGGCCTGTACTGGGGCTCCGGCGCGGACCCGCGCGCCGCGCTGCACAGGCTCCTCTCGCAACCGCTGCACGAGGCGGGCGACATCGCCGGCAACATCGCAGCGCACGGCTATTTCTGGTGGGTGGACGGCTACAGCCGGTTCTGCACCGGGCCTTTGCCGTTCTACTACATCTTCGATGGGGCTGCTTCAGCGCTGGCGCTGGCGGTGGTCGGGCTGCTCGGCATGGCGGAAAACCGCACGCGGTCCGCGCCGTTGCCGGCGCTGCTGTTCGCCTTGGTGGCGTCGCTCTACACGGTCGGGGTGCTTCTCGCCTTCAAGATCGGGTTCTCGCCGCCCGGGCGGGCAGACATCGCCGGCCTGCAGGGCCGGTACTTCCTGCTGCCGCTGGCGATCTTCTACCTCGGCGCGGTGATGGCGCTTCCGGCCCGGATCGGCCTGCGGCCCGCGATCGTTCCGCTGCTCGGCATCTACCTGGTCCTGACCGTGCATTTCGTGATCGCCCTGCTCGCCGACTACGCGCCCGAGTGGTCCTGAACCCGCGGAAACACTTGGTCCTGCGGGACGAAAAGGACTACTTGCCTCACCGCCTGGAAGGACCCGCGCATGCCAGTAGACCGCCGCACCCTGCTGATGACCACGCTGATGACTGGCTTCACCCTGGCCGTGGCGCGCGCGCAGGAAGCCCCGGTACACACGGACGCCAACGGCCTGGACGCCGGCGAAGCCCGGATCACCACGCCCGACGGCCCCATCCCCGCCTATTACGCGCGCCCGCAGGGCAACGGCCCGTACCCGACGGTCCTGGTCATCGAGGAGATCTTCGGCGTCCACGAATACATCAAGGACGTCTGCCGCCGCCTCGCCAAGCTGGGCTACCTGGCGGTCGCCCCGGAGCTCTACGCCCGCATCGCGGACCTCTCGAAGATGACGGACCCGCATGAGATCGTGGCCCGCGTGATCTCCAAGGCGCCGGACGGCATCATGCTCAGCGACCTGGACAGCACGGCCGCCTGGGCCGCTTCCAGCCACGGCGACGCGAACCGCCTCGGCGTCATCGGCTTCTGCCGCGGCGGGCGCGACACGTGGATGTACGCCGAGCACAACCCGCACCTCAAGGCGGCGGTCGCCTTCTACGGCCCGGTCAAGGGCGCCACCTCGCCGATCCAGCCGCGCACGCCCACGGACCTGGCCGCGAGCCTGCGCTGCCCGCTTCTGGGCCTGTATGGCGGCAAGGACGACAGCATCAATCCCGTCGACGTGCAGGCGGCCGCCCAGATCGCGCGCGACGCCGGGCACACGGTCGAGATCAAGATGTTCCCGGACGCCGGCCACGGCTTCCACGCGGATTACCGCGCCACCTACAACAGGCCGGCGGCCGAGCAGGGCTGGGCGGATGCGCTCGCCTGGCTCAGGTCGCACGGCGTCGCATGAGCGCCAGCGACACGGCGTCCCAGGCAGAGACCGCGACCCAAGCCAGCCCGGCCCAGATCCGCCGGGCGATGGCCGGATTGATGATGGTCCTCGCCCTGGCGTCGCTGGACGGCAACATCGTGGGCCCCGCCCTGCCGCGCATCGTCAGCGACCTCGGCGGCCTCGCCCATCTGTCCTGGGTCGTCACCGCCTTTGCGGTCGCGTCCACCGCCAGCACGCCGCTTTACGGCAAGCTGTCGGACCAGTTCGGCAGGCGGGCGGCGTTCTTCACCTCGATCGGCATCTTCCTGGCCGGCTCGCTGTTCTGCGGCGCCGCTTACAGCATGGGCCTGCTGATCGGCGCCCGCGCGATCCAGGGCATAGGCGCCGGCGGCCTCATCACGCTCACGCAGACCTCCATCGCAGACCTGGTCTCGCCACGCGAGCGCGGCCGCTACCAGGGCCTGATCGCCGGCGTGTTCGCGCTGTGCAGCGTGGCCGGTCCGCTGCTCGGCGGCATCATCACGGACGTCGCCTCCTGGCCCTGGATCTTCTACCTCAACCTGCCGGTGGGTGCGGCCGCGATCGTCATCCTTTCCCTCAGCCTGCCGCGCCGCGAGCAGGCCCGCTCCCACAGCGTCGATTTCCTGGGGTTCGGGCTGCTGATCGCCGCCACCTGCACCGGCCTGCTGCTGCTGAGCTGGGGCGGCACCGTGTATGCGTGGACCTCGCCGCAGATCACCGGCCTCGCCGCACTCACACTTGCTCTGCTCGCGCTGCTCGTTCCGGTGGAGCGCCGCGCCGCCGAGCCGGCGCTGCCCGCCCGCCTGTTCGCCGACCGGGTGTATGCCTGCGGCGTCGGCTCCATGGCCCTGGTGACGAGCGCGCTGTTTGGCAGCCTGGTGTTCGTGCCGCTGTTCTTCCAGCTCGTGTTCGCCACCTCCGCCACCGAGGCCGGGCTGCGCATGGCGCCGCTGATGGGCGGCCTGATCATCAGCTCCGTACTTGGCGGCCGACTGGTCAGCCGCACCGGCAAGCTGAAGCGCTTCCCCGTCAGCGGCCTGGCCCTAGGCACGCTGGCCTATGCCGGCCTGACTGTCGCCATGCTGGCCGGCATCTCCGCCAACGGCTTCGACGCCCTGCTCGCGGTGCTCGGCCTGGCGCTCGGCCTGGTGATGCCGAACATCACCACAGCGGTGCAAAGTGCCGTGGCGCCCGCGGATCTCGGCGTCGCCACCGCTACCATGGCGTTCTTTCGCTCGCTCGGCGGCGCGTTCGGCGTGGCCGTATCCGGCACCATCCTGGCCACCACGCTGCGCGCCTGGCTGCCGGGCGGCTCGCCGCTGGCGCACGGGCTGGAGCACCTGCGCGCGCTGCCGCCGGCGGAGCGCGCGCGCCTGGTCGAGGCGTATGGGCACGCGCTGGCCTGGACGTTCGCCTCTGCCGCCGTGGTGACGGGGTGCGCGTTCGTGATCCTGCTGTTCATGCCGGAGCGGCAGTTGCGGGGGTTTTCGGAGTAGGCAGGCAAGGCCTTCTTTTTTGCAAAAAAGAAGCAAAAAACTTTTGCTCCCCCGCTCGCATTAGGGGCTAGCCAGACACTGCCGGACCCGCACTGGCAGAACCGGCGCACCCCTTCACGCAGGGGCCAGGAGCAAAAGTTTTTTGCTTCTTTTTTGCAAAAAAGAAGGCCTTGCTTCCTTCCTCAGGACGTTTCCATGCGCACCGCGCTCCTGCTCCTCTGCCTGACCCTCCCCGCGGACGCTGCCACCCTGCTGCATTACACCGCCCGCCTGCGCGGCATCGCGTTCTTCGACGTGAACTACTGCCTCCGCCTGGACGCCAAATCCTACGACGCGGCGCTGAACGCGCGCACGCTGGGACTGGCGGACTTCCTGGTGCACGGCCGCGTGGAAGGGCGCGCGCAGGGTGCGGTCGCCGGCAACACGCTGGTGCCGCATGGCTACACCGAGCACGGCCGCATCTCGGGCGAGGAGTACGACCTGGCGCTCGCCTACCCGGCCGGCGCGCCCGCAGTGGGCAGGATCACGCCGCCCGCCGAGAAATACCGCCAGCCCGTGCCGCCATCCAGCCTGGCCGGCGCCGTCGACGGCATGACGGCGATCGCCCTCGAGACGCTGGTGGTGACCCGGACGCATGCCTGCCAGGGCTCGGCGCTGGTGTTCGACGGGCGGCAGCTGCGCCGGCTGACCACGCACACGGCGGGCCAGGAGACGCTCGCCCCTGACCGACGCTCGGTGTTTTCCGGACAGGCTCTGCGGTGCGACACCGAGTCGGTGATGCTGGCAGGCTTCCTCAAGAACCAGTCCGAGGCGCGTCAGGCGCGCCCGCATTTCAGCAAGGCGTGGCTGGCAGCCGTGGCGGTCGGCGGGCCGGCGCTGCCGGTGCGGTTTGCGTTCGACGCGGATTTCCTGGGGGACATCCTGGTGGATCTGGACAAGGTTTCGGACTGCGGCTGAGGCAGGAAGCATAAACGCACCATCGCGCATGGGCGACGACCGGGTTCTTGCAAACAGGCAGGCCCTTCGCGGACCCGGCGGAGGCGGATGGGAATCGAACCCACCACCCGCTTCAGGCGGGCCGCTGGTTTTGAAGACCAGGGAGGCCACCAGACCCCAATCGCCTCCGCGCGCAATATGCGCCGTCTAGCGCCCTGCCGCCAGCACGCGCCGTTCCGCCACGCGCTTCGTGAAATGCACGCTGTCCAGATGCTCCAGCAGCGGCACGCTGAACTTGCGCGAGATCCCCAGCGCGGCGCCGATGTCGCCCACCGGCAGGCCCTCCCCGCCGAGCAGCGGCGCCAGGGTGCGGCGCGCCTGTTCTATCGCGTCGCGGTGGAACAGTATCTCGCGCTTCTGCACGCGGTCCGGCGCGCGTACCAGGATGCCGGCGCGCACGAGCTGGTCCAGCAGCCGCCGCGTCGCCACGTCCGGCGCGAGGCTGAACTGCAATGCCGCCGCGAGCAGGTCCACCCCGTGGCGGGCCGCGACGGCGCGCAGCGTATCGCGCCTGGCCAACTTTTCGCTGTCGATCAGCGTGTTGCTCTCGCCGTAATTGTAGCG
>CAHJWU010000172.1 GCA_903643085.1 Rhodospirillales bacterium | reverse complement strand
GGGCAGGCCGACGACCAGGCCGGCGGCCTCCTGCCTGCCGGCGATCGCGGCGATTTCCGCGGCGTTGGCGGACAGCCTGGCGCGGCGCAGGGCGGCATGCGGGCTTGCCAGTATGAGGCCGGCGTCGGAGAGGGCCACGCCTATCGTGCGGGCGCCCGGGTCCAGGCCGATCAGGCGCTGGCCGGGGCGCAGGGCGGCGCGTAGCTCGGCCATGTTGATGACAGGCATGGCGGTGTTTATGGTCCGCGGCTCGCCCGTAGCCCAGAGGCCCTGCCCATGTCGCTCGATCCCGCGACCGTCCGCCGTATTGCCAAATTGGCCCGCATCCGCGTGGAGGCGGGCGATGTTGGCCGGCTGCAAGGGGAGCTGAACGACATACTCGGCTGGATCGAGACGCTGTCCGAAGTGGATGTGAGCGGCGTGGCGCCGCTGACGGGTGGCGCGCAGATCGTGCTTCGGCTGCGGGCGGACGAGGTGACGGACGGGGGCATGGCGGAGGCGGTTCTGGCGAACGCGCCTGATCGGGTGGGGGCGTTCTTCACCGTGCCCAAGGTGGTGGAGTGAGACGGCAGGCAAGGCCGTCTTTTTTGAAGAGACGACGTGAGAAAGTTTTGCCACCCCGCTTGCATGACGGCCTCGTCCGGTTCTGCCGATGTGCGTTTTGGCAGAACCTGCGCGCGCCACCGTGCAGGCGGGAGAGTGAAAGTTTTTTGCTTCTTTTCAAAAAAGAAGGCCTTGCTCGCCTTCGTTTCGGAGCGTCGTCGACATGCTGACCGACCTGACGATCACGGCGGCGGCGGGAGCTCTGCGTCGGGGCGATTTCACCGCGCGTGAGCTGACGCAGGCGCATGTCGATGCGGTGGCGGCGCTGAACCCCAGGCTGAACGCATTCATCACCGTGACTTCGGAGCGCGCCCTGGAACAGGCGGAGGCGGCGGACGCGGCGCTGGCGGCGGGTGAGGCCGGGGTGCTGGCGGGCATTCCGCTGGCGATCAAGGACCTGTTCTGCACGGCGGGCGTGCGCACGACGGCGGGCAGCCGCATCCTGGAGCATTTCGTGCCGCCCTACGAGAGTTCGGTTACGGCGAACCTGTTGCGGGACGGCGCGGTGTTTCTGGGCAAGGCGAATTTGGACGAGTTCGCCATGGGGTCCTCGAACATGACGTCCGCCTTCGGGCGGGTGGAGAATCCCTGGAAGCGCGTGGGCGATGCGGAGGCGATGCTGGTGCCCGGGGGATCCTCCGGCGGGTCGGCGGCGGCGGTGGCGGCGCGCCTGGTGATGGGGGCCACGGGGACCGACACGGGCGGTTCCATACGGCAGCCGGCGGCGTTCTGCGGGCTGGCCGGGATCAAGCCGACCTACGGGCGGTGCAGCCGGTGGGGCGTGGTGGCGTTTGCGAGTTCTCTGGACCAGCCTGGGCCGTTTGCCCGTACGGTGGGCGATTGCGCGCTGCTGCTTGGCAGCATGGCGGGGTTCGACGCGAAGGACAGCACGAGCGTGGATCTGGCAGTGCCGGATTTCGCCGCCGCGTGCCGGCGCGGGGTTGCGGGCCTGCGCATAGGCGTGCCGCGCGAGTACCGCGCCGACGCGATGCCGGAGGCAATGGAGCGGTTGTGGCGGCAGGGGTTGCAGTGGCTGCGCGACGCGGGGGCGGCGATCGTGGACGTGTCTCTGCCGCACACGAAATACGGGCTGGCCACCTATTATATAGTGGCGCCGGCGGAGGCGTCCTCGAACCTGGCGCGCTATGACGGGGTGCGGTTCGGGCGGCGCGAGGACGGGCACGACCTGACGGAGCTGTACGAGAGGACGCGGGCGGCGGGGTTCGGCGCGGAGGTGCAGCGGCGCATCATGATCGGGACGTATGTGCTCTCGGCGGGGTATTACGATGCGTATTATCTGCGCGCGCAAAAGGTGCGCGCGCTTATCCTGCGCGATTTCACCGAGGCGTTCGGGCAGGTGGACGCGCTGCTGACGCCGACGGCGCCCACCGCCGCGTTCGCGCAGGGCGAGAAGATGGACGACCCGATCGCGATGTACCTGAACGACGTGTTCACCGTGCCGGCGAGCATGGCTGGCGTGCCGGCGATGAGCGTGCCCGGGGGCCTGGACGCGCAGGGGCTGCCGCTCGGGCTGCAGGTCATCGGGCGGCCGTACGACGAGGAGACGGTGTTTGCCGTGTCCCAGGTGATCGAGGATGCGGCAGGGTTTTCGGCGATGCCTGCGATACGGGCGGGGGTGGCGGCATGAGCTACACGATCGAGGGCGCCACCGGCATCTGGGAGATCGTCTGCGGGCTGGAGGTGCATGCGCAGGTGATCAGCCGGTCCAAGCTGTTCTCCGGGGCGGCGACGGATTTCGGCAGCGCGCCGAACACGCAGGTGAGTTTCGTCGACGCGGCGTTTCCCGGGATGCTGCCTGTGCTCAACGAGGAATGCGTGGCGCAGGCGGTGCGCACCGGGCTGGGACTGAACGCGCAGATCAACCTGACCAGCCGGTTCGACCGCAAGAACTATTTCTACGCCGATCTGCCCAGCGGGTATCAGATAAGCCAGTTTGCGCATCCTATCGTCGGGCGCGGCGAGGTGGAGATCGAGCTGGCGGACGGCAGCACGCGGCAGATCGGGGTGACGCGCCTGCATCTGGAGCAGGATGCGGGGAAATCCCTGCACGACCAGGATCCGGCGCGCTCGTTCATCGATTTCAACCGCTGCGGCGTGGCGCTGATGGAAATCGTCAGCGAGCCGGACATACGCACGCCGGAGGAGGCCGGCGCTTATTTGCGGAAGTTGCGCACCGTGCTGCGGTATCTGGGGACGTGCGACGGCAACATGGACGAGGGGAGCATGCGGGCGGACGTGAACGTGTCCGTGCGCCACGCAGGCGAGGCGTTCAGGACGCGCTGCGAGGTGAAGAACGTCAACTCCATACGTTTCGTCATGCTGGCGATCGAGGCCGAGGCGCGCCGGCAGGTCGAGGTCTGGGAGAGCGGCGGCGAGGTGGTGCAGGAGACCCGGCTGTTCGATCCGGCGCGCCAGGCGACGCGCAGCATGCGCAGCAAGGAAGACGCGCACGACTACAGGTATTTTCCCGATCCCGACCTGCTGCCGCTGGTGCTGGACCAGGGCTGGGTCGAGGGATTGCGGGCCGGGCTGCCTGAGCTGCCGGACGCCAAGCGGGCGCGTTTCGTGCGGGATTACAAGCTGCCTGCCTACGATGCGGGCGTGCTGGTGGCCGAGCAGAGCACGGCGGATTTTTTCGAGACGGTGGCGCGCGGACGCGACGCGCGGCTGGCGGCGAACTGGATCACCGGCGACTTCTTCGCGGCGCTGAACCGGACCGGGCGGACCATCGAGACCAGCCCGGTACCGGCCGGCGATCTTGGCGCGCTGCTGGACCTGCTGGGGGACGGGACGATCAACGGGCGTATCGCCAAGGAGGTGTTCGAGGCGATGGTGGAGACGGGGGCGGCGCCCGGGGAGATCGTGGAGCGGCGCGGGCTGCGGCAGGTGACGGATACGGGCGCCATCGACGCGGCGGTGGACGCGGTGCTGGCGGCCAACCCTGACAAGCTGGCGGAGTATCGTGGCGGGAAGGACAAGCTGTTCGGGTTCTTCGTGGGCCAGGTGATGAAGGCGATGGAGGGCAAGGGCAATCCTGGGCTGGTCAACGAGGCTTTGCGTGGGCGGCTGGCGAGTTGAGACGGCAGGGCCGGCTATAGGGTAAGAGGCAGGAGATCTGTGTTTCGCCGCCGTGCGGCAGCCGGGTGTACGTTGAGGGATTGCGGCGACTGACCCTGCAGGGCGCCTGTCCGCTTCGACGGTCTTAATTGACCGGGCAGGCGTGAGCCCGTAAGACGGCAAGGCAAACGTCGTGTTGCATCCCGGCGGAGGGGTGGCCGAGTGGCTGAAGGCGGCGGTTTGCTAAACCGTTGTACACTGTAAAGGTGTACCGTGAGTTCGAATCTCATCCCCTCCGCCAGTTCATCCTAATTTCGCCCGTTGTCGTTGGCACTGCCTGTGCGCGGAACGTGTCCTGAGCGCCGACAAGTCTGCTGCGGTTTTCATCGGCGACTGGCTGCGAACGATTTTCATCAGACCGGCTGCCTGACCAGCGGAACCTGCTCGTATGGGCCGAAACTGAGGAGCTTCTCGTAGCTCCTATACTGGTATTTCATGCGCCAGACCTTGGTGCCGGACGGATTGACCAGCAGGAACAGCCCACAACTTCGAAACGCGATATCCCAGGTCCTACCCCGCGAGCCATGCGCTTGGTTGAACCGGCTGATACAGGTTGAGAAGCAGCCTGACAGCATACCCGCAACCTGTTGTCTCCGACGCGTGGCCCTGCCGGCACGCACGCCTCAACGCTCCGCGACAGCGCCCGCAAAAGTTTTTTGCTTCTTTTTCTCGAAAAAGAAGGCCTTGCCTTGCGGTGTGTCCCTCTCAGTACGCGTCGCCAGGGTCGCCAGACCCGGACGGACGACCGCGTAGGCCACGGCAGGATGGCGAGTGTCCGCTAAATCACCTCAAGCACCAGGAACGCCGCGTGCGCGCCGCCGTGTTCGTCCGTGGCGCGCACGTCAAGCCGGTGCGTTCCGCGGCCGAGAGAGAGCGGGAGCGTAGCCTGCCAGATGTGGGAGGACAGTTCCGGTTTCACCCAGGGCTTACGCACCGTCGCGTTGCGGCCGTACACCTCCTGCACGAACGGGTCCATGCGCGTGGTGTGCGTCATGCGCGTGAACGGTGCGCCGCCGGCGGAGAGTTCGACCACGCTGTTCGGGCCGCCTTCGAAGAAGTTCACCACCAGGCGGGTGGAGGCGAGCTGGGCGGCGGCGAGCGGGCCGGTCAGCAGGGCGCCGGGGCGGTATTCGTGGAGGATTTCGGGGGAGAGTTCGTGGGCCTGGCTGTCCAGCACGAGGCGCAGCAGGGAGGCGGCGGGGTCGTGGGCGGGGATCAGGCGCGTGGTGGCGCGGCTGGCGTCCACCGAGAGGATGTGGAAGCCGTTCGGGCTGCCGTCCGTGGCCAAAGCGAGCGGGATGCCGCGCACGTCGTCCGGGCCGCTCCACCAGCTGCCGCTGACCGCGGAGAGGACGTGGTGATGGTGGCCGGTGGGCGCGGGCTTGCCGGCGGCGTTCAGATACCAGTGCTCGTTGGTGTGGGTGTGGCCGGAGAAGCTGATCGTGTTCGGGTGCGTGGCGATGGCGGCGAGGAAGTCCGGCGTGTCGGTGTTGATGTTGGCGGGTTCGGCGCCCTGCAGCGTGTAGAGCGGGATGTGGTGACAGACGACGACCGGCTGTCGGCGGGCACGTGCGCCAGCACGTTGCGCACGAAGGCGAGCTGGCGCGGGCCGAAGCGGCCGCGGTAGCCGCCGTTCGACAGCGGGCGGGCGGGGTCGGTGCCGAGGTACTCGACGTTGTCCAGCAGGAAGAACGTGGCGCCGCCGTGCTGGAACGCGTGGTGGCGGGCGCCGAACACGCGCTTGAAGGTTTCGCGCGAGAGGGCGTCATCTGGCGCCTCGTAGTTCATGTCGTGGTTGCCCGGGCAGTTGTGCCAGGGGATGCCGCTTGTGCCGATCATGCGGTTGTAGCGGTCGTAGAAGGCCAGATCGTCGAACATCAGGTCGCCCAGGCCGAGGCCGAAGGCGGCGGAGAACCCGGCCAGGCGGGCCACCACGTCGTCGCGCACGTGGCCGAGCTCCACTTCGCTCTCCGGCTGCGGGTCGGTCAGCAGGATCGCGTCGAAGCGCGTAAGCTCGTCCTGCCGGCGCAGGGCGAAATCGATGCCGGGCGGCAGCTTGCCGGTGGGAGCCACGCCGGGGAAGCGGAGGCCGAGCGAGGCAGGCGTGCCGGCCGGGCTGTGCAGGCGGGCGAAGGCGGGGAGCCCTGTCGCGGGGTCGGCCGGCGTGGTCCAGCCGGTGGGTTTGACGACGAACACGCTCTCGCCTTCGGCGAGCGGTATGCGCCAGGCGCCGTCGGGGCCGGTGAGCACGATCTGCTCGCCGTTGCTGACCATGATTCCGGGCAGGCCACGCCGGCCTGTGGGGGTCTCCTCGTAGACGGTGCCGCGCGCGTCGGGCGGGGCCGGCTGGGCGCGGCTGCTCGTGGCGAGCGCCAGGCTGGCTGCGGCGCCTATCAGGGTTTCGCGGCGGGGAAGGGCGGGGGTCATGGGGGTTGGCGTGCTGGTGCTAGGGCTGGAAAGCAAGGCCTTCTTTCTGAGAGCAGGCGACTTTCGATCCCTGCGCGGCTGAGCTGCCTCGCGTGGTCCCGCGGCCGCCGGACACCGCGCTTGCGGGCAACGAAATTCTGCTGCCTGCGACGGTCACCCTGAGCGCGGGGTGGGCGGTCCGGCGGGTTCGCCCGGTTTAACTGGCAAGACATTCGATGCGGCGGCGCACAAAACTGATTGCGCTTACGTATGTAACGATGTTACTGAGGTTATCACTTTTTAGCGAGCATTAGTCGTGGCACGTATTCTGAGTACGATTTTTAGCATCGGCTGGCCGGAGACCGTCGGCTTGATGATATTGGGCGCGACATTGGGTGCCGTCGCAGGCGGCGCGGGCGGCAGCGGCAGCGCGTCGGAGGCAGGTGTGAGCGCCTGTGTCGGCGCGGTCGCCCTGCCCGCTGCGGTAGGCGCGCCGTGGTCGAGGCTGCCGCTCGTGCGCAGGCGGCTCGCGGCGCGGCTCTCCCGTCCAGGCAAGCAGGCGATCCTGTTTTGAGACGACCGGACGGGTTGGGGTTGCCGCCGGCGGCTGTCTCAGGATTTGGCGGCGGACCGGAGCAGTCGTCGGCGTCCTGTCTCGGGGATAAAGGCCTGCCTGGCTGAATTCGTCTCTCAGCGCCCGTGCAGGTAGCCCGACAGATCCGCCTGCGGCCGTGCGCCGTAATGCGAGATGATTTCGGCGGCGGCGCGGCTGCCCAGGCGGCCGCACGTCTCGAGGTCCCGGCCCGCGGTGTGGGCGGCGAGGAAGCCGGCGGCGTAGGCGTCCCCGGCGCCGGTCGTATCGACGACGCTTGCGGGTTCGTTCACGGCCACCACCTCGTCCTCGCATTGAATCGTCTCATTCGGACCGATTGCCG
>CAHJWU010000171.1 GCA_903643085.1 Rhodospirillales bacterium | reverse complement strand
CCGCGCGCCAGGCCGCCGGCGCGGCCAGCCGCCGCCACGGCCAGGGTCGCCAGGGGTGGGCGCCAGAGCGGCAGCAGCAGCACGTGCAGGCCGTACTGGGCCAGGTGATAGGCGTGAGCGAGGAGGGCGTGCATTCGGGATGCCTGATACGGCGCTTGTTGCGTTCACCACGAAGAGAGCAGGCGGTCTTGCGCAAGAATGAAACCAGTGCTCCCGCGTCGGCCTCCGACGAGTGCCCATAGGACCGGCGCGGCTGCCGGAACGCCGTCAGGAAGAAAAGTTTTTGCTTCTTTCAAGAAAGAAGGCCTGCCTCACTCCCGTTCCCAGGAAGCCGCCCGTGCCTCGAGCACCTCAAGCGGCATCGCTCCCGCCCCGGTCACCATCTTGTGGAAAGACCGGATGTCGAACTTCGCACCCTGCGCCTTGCGCGCCTCGTCGCGCAGCTTCAGGATGCGCGCCATCCCCACCTTGTAAGCGCAGGCCTGGCCGGGCATCACCACGTAGCGTTCGATCTCGGCGCGCACCTCGTTGGTGCCCATGCCGGTGTTGTCCGTCATGTAGGCGATCGCCTGGTCGCGCGTCCAACGCTTGGCGTGTATGCCGGTATCGACCACCAGCCGCACGGCGCGGAACAGTTCGGCCTGCAACCGGCCCAGATTGTCCAGCGGGTTGGACTCGAAGCCCATCTCCCAGCCCAGCCGTTCCGAGTACAGCGCCCAGCCTTCCTGGTAGGCGGTGAAGCCGAGAACCTTGCGGAAGGTCGGCCCGCCTTTCTGCTCGGCGGCGATCGTCAGCTGCAGGTGATGGCCGGGAACGCCCTCGTGGTAGGCGAGCGTCTTCATGCCCCAGCTCTGCGTCTCCGACGGATGCGACAGGTTGACGTAGAAGGTTCCGGGCCGTGTGCCGTCCAGCGCCGGGCCTTCGTAATACGCGCCGGGGGACGTCTCCGCCTTGAACGCGGGTATGGCGCGCACTTCCGGTTTTTGCTTCGGCAGCAGCGAGAACTGGTCCGGCAGGTGCGTCCACATCTCCGCGAGCAGGGCGCGGTAGCCGTCCAGTATCTTCGCCCGCCCGGCGTCGTCGTCGGAGAAGTTGTAGCGCGTGTCGTGCGAGAGCGCGGTTATGCGGGCGCCGACCGTGTCGCCAGGCAGGTTCAATGGCGCCAGGATCGGCGCGATCTCGCCTTCTATGCGCGCGACTTCCGACAGGCCGTACGCGTGCACCTCGTCCGGCGTCATGTCCGACGTGGTCTGCGAGCGCAGCTGGTAGGCGTAATAGGCATCGCCGTCCGGCAGGTCCCACACGCCATCGGTGGTGCGCGCGCGCGGCTCGTAGGCCACCTCGTAGGCGAGCAGCTTGCGGTAGGCGGGATAGACCGCGTCGGTGATCGCGCCGATCACGTCCGCGCTCAGCCTTCTGTGGTCGTCGGCGGAGAGATCCTTGATGCGGCCGAGCTTTTCCTCGAACGAGGTGGCGAGTATGCTGGCCGCCGGCGCAGGTGCGAGTATCCCCTTCATCTGGGCGATCACCTCGGTGACGACGAAGCGCGGCACCAGTATGTGGCGGTCCTCGCGCAGCTTCAGGCTTTCGAGCAACTGGTCGATATGCGCCGGAAACGCGCGCAGCCGCGCGACGTAGCGATGCGCCGCGAACACGCTCGGCACCTGGTGCTGCTGCACCATGAAGTCGATCAGTTCGCTCTGCTCGCCGAACAGCTGGTTGACCGGATAGTCGTGGAAGCGGAAATCGGCGCCGCGCACCTGATCGTCCAGCCACCAGGCCAGGATGTCGGTCGACAGGCGCTGGTCGTCGGTCTGCGACGCGCGCGGATAGGCGCGCAGGACCGCCAGTTGCCGGCGCGCGCGTCCGATCTGCCTGTCGGCGGCGGCCGGCGAGGCGTCGCTGAGCTTGCCGCTGTGGAAGTCCAGCCAGGTGTTGTCGACCAGGCCGATGGAGGTGAGCGCCTGCGGGTTGTCGAGCGCGGTCTCGATCATCGCGCGCTCGTAGAACATGGCGATGCTGAGCGGGCGCCCCCAGACGAGCCGGTAGCCCCACCAGCCGCCGATGACGAGCAGAACCAGGAGGACCGGAAGGATGACGCGGCGGAACATGGCGGCTTCCGTGAAAGTGGGTGGGCCATGCTAGCAAGCCGGCAACTTTTGTCATCTGCGCGTAATGACGCGCGGCAGTCAAGCCTCTGCACCAGCCGGGTGCCTGAACCAGCGCGGCTGCTGCAAGCGCGCCAGGCCGGCCGCAAGCCCGCCGCGGTGATCACCCTAGGCGCACGGCGCCTGGCTGGTCAGTGCCGCAGCGCGGCCGGCCCGCCTGAGCAGCTTCGTCGCCAGGACGACGATCTGCTGCGCACCGAACGGCTTGGACACGAACACATCCTCCTGTGAGAGCGCGTTTGTCAGCGTGTCCTCGCGGCCAGAGGCGTAGATGACCGGCATTCCTGGATGCCTGGTCTTGGCGTAGGCGCCGACCGCGTTTCCGTCCGTGCAGCCGGGCATCTGTATGTCGGTGATGAGGAGGTCCACCTCGGTGCCTTTCAGCAGGCCGAGTGCCGTCTCGCCATCCTGCGCCTCGATCACCGCGAACCCGGCATCGGTAAGCCCCTCCACCAGCATGAGGCGGATCAGGTACTGGTCTTCCACGACGAGGACGCATTTTCGGGTCACGGCGATCGTCCGTTTGGAGTTGTGATGACGCCCATGGGCGCGGTATTCTCTAAGAGGGTGGAGGAAACCTTCGTTCCTGCTCATCGCTGTGTCGTGCTGTCGCGGAACGTCAACAGCTTGGGAAGGCGTTGCATGCCAGAGGAAGAACGAGCGACGGAACGCGAGGAGGGCGCCGGTTCCGGCGCGACCAGCCAGGCGCTTGCCGCCGTCGGGCGGGACGCGCCGGACATCCTGCGCGCGGTCGCCAGGATGAGCCCGCTGCCGATGGTGCTCACTGACCCGTATGCGCCCGACGGTCCGATGATCTTCTGCAACCGGGCGTTCACGCAGCTCACCGGCTACCAGGAGGAGGAGGTGCGCGGGCAGAACATGCGGTTTCTCCAGGGCGAGCTCACCGACGCGGGCGCGCGGGCAACGCTGCGGGCGGCGATCGCGGCGGGCGAGGAATGCCAGGTCGAGCTGTGGAACTACCGCAAGGACGGCAGCAAGTTCTGGTGCTCCATGTTCGTGGGGCCCGTGCACGACCGGGACGGCAGGCTGGCCTACTGGTTCGGCAGCCAGCTGGACACGACGGCGCGGCGCGAGGTGGACGAGGCGCGCGCCAGTGCCAAGCGGATGGACACGCTCGGCTCCATGGCCGCGGGGATCGCCCACGAGTTCAACAACCTGATGACCGTGGTGATCGGCAACGCCGAGGCGGTACGGGCGGACCCGCTGACCCCCAGGCAAGGCCAGCGTCTCGACCGCATCGACTGGGCGGCACAGAGTGCCGGCCGGCTGACGCAGCAGATGCTCTCCTTCGCCGGACGGTCCAGCCTGCATGCCGAGGCCGTCGACCTGAACCGCATCGTGGGGGATTTCGACCGCCTCCTCTCGCAGGTGGCCTCGTTCGACAGGCCGGTCGAGGTTCGCCTGGCCGGCATGACGCTTCCGGCAAGGATCGATGTCGGGCAGTTGGAGTTGTCTCTCCTCAACCTCGTGCGCAACGCCTCGGACGCGTCCGAGGCTGGCGGCCGCATCGTCGTGTCGACGAGCAGGACAGAGTCCGGCGGCCGTGCGGAAGTGGCCGTCGCCGTGACCGACGAGGGGAGCGGGATGCCGCCCGGCATTGCCGCGCGGGCCGCCGACCCGTTCTTCACCACGAAGGAACACGGCAAGGGCACCGGCCTCGGGCTCTCGATGGTGACCGGCTTCGTGCAGCAATCCGGCGGCCGCATGCTCATCGAGACGGCGGAAGGCGCCGGCACGACGGTGCGCCTGCTGTTCCCCGAAGCCTAGCACGGCGGGAGGTGAGCGGGCCCGCCGGTTGGTCAGCAGGACAAGCCTGGCGCGCGTCCGCGGACCTGGGCTTCACCCTCACGCGACGGCGCGGACAGAGCTGTTCTCAAAGTCTGCCGCGCGCCGCAGCGGCCGTGGTCCGCAGCGATCCGGCCGGGGCAGGTGGCGATGCGGGTCCCAGCCCGCCTGCGCCGCGCACGCTGCGCATCCGGCGAGCCAGGTCCACCAGGGCGTCGTTGACACGCACGGGCTCTGTCCCGGGCGGGATCAGCCAGCCTTTGCTACTTTCCCTGATGCGCTCCGCCGGTGCACCGATGTCGAACGAAAGCACCTTCAGCCCCGCGTTCCAGGCGTGCGACAGCGCGTAAGACCACGTCTCCGGCCAGATCGAGGGGAGGAATGCCATGTCGGCGGACTGGCGTCCGATCAGGGCGACACAGTCGGCGTCGGCGTACTCGCCGGTGATGTAGACCTTGCCTGTCTGGAGCAGGCGCATGTCGTCGGTGGTGAAGCCCACCACGACGAACTCCAGGTCGAGCGCGCGCCGTGCCGCGTCACGCGCGCAGGCGAGCAGAACATCGTACCCCTTCTGGTAGCCGATGGCGCCGGGAACGCAGATGCGCAACGGTCCTTCGCAAGTGCCGGGGCTCCTGGCAGGCGCTTCGATCGCGTCCGGCTCCCACGGACGCACGACCGGGTCGACATGGGGGAAATGCCGCCGCATGCGGGCGGCACTGTCCCTGGAAGGCGCGAACACGGCCCGGGCGCCGCGAAGTTCGTCGGCGGATCGCAGGACGAGGTCGGCCACGCCGATCGTCTCCTCGGTCTCCGAACCGTTATCGGCGACGCACGCCTCGCAAACCCCGGTGTCGGGCTCGCCGCAATAGCGTCTTCCCGTCGTCAGCAGCGATATCCTGGGACAGAACCACGCATAATCGTGGATGTGTATCTCGTAGGGCAGGTCCAGCGCGCGGCAGATGTCGATGACGACGTGATCATGCCCCACGAGGCTGTGGATCTCCGCGTGCTGAAGCTGGTCGCCGCGCAGCCAGTTTAGCAGGCGATCAGCCTCGTCCGGCAGGGAGAAGCGGAGGTTTGGAGTTCCGCCTTCCGGTCCGTCTCCCAATACGCAATCCTTGCCACCGCGGCGGTCGCCGGCGGGCCAGAGCAGGATCGGCCGTAGCCCCTGCCGCCTGAGCAGGGCCGCGCGTTCCAGCACGTGCCGCCGCACGCCACCCTGCCGCCCATGGGTCACGAGCAGGACGCCCGGCCTGGCATCGCGCAGGCCGCGCCAGCGAAGCATGTCGAGCGAGCGCCGCGGCAAGGCGAGCGGGTCCGTGCTGCGGAAATCCGCGATCAGCGCGTCGTAGCCGGGATGAAGCATGTTCAGCACGCGCAGGTTACGCGCCTGCAGGTAGGTCCGGGTGGCGGTGAACGACCTGCCTGCGGCATGCGCGACGAAGACGTTCGGCGCCGCCACGTGCCGCCACCCGGCATGGCGGGCCCGCATGCAGAAATCGTTCTCCTCGCAATAGCCCTGCGCGAACAGATCCTCCCGCAGGCCGCCGACCTGCGCCAGGCAGGCGGACTTGACGAACATGCAGAACCCGATCGCGGTCGGGATCTCGACCGGATCCGTAACCAGGCGCGCGGCCAGGCCGTCCAGCTCCTGGGTTTCCCGCAAGGTGGGAACAGGATTGCCGTGCCACGCATCGGGATAGCTCAGTATCGTCGCGTCGTTGGAAAACGGCGTCGCGGTTCCTGTGCAGGCCGACGCATAGGCTGCCTCCCGCAGCCGCTCCAGCCAGCCATCCGCCACCAGCGTGTCGCTGTTCAGCAGGACCACGTCGTCTCCGGCGCACGCCCTCAGCCCGGTGTTGACGGCGGCGGGAAACCCCTTGTTCGCCGCGTGCGCCAGGAGCGTTATCTCCCGCCTGCGCGCGTATGCGTGCAGCGCGTCCGCCAGCACCCGATCCGGCGATGCGTCGTCGACGACGATGATGCGGGCCCAGGCCGGCAAGGTGGCCAGCACCGTCTCCAGACAGTGCAGCGTGGCCGCACGCGCGCCGAAGACCGCGATGATGACCGAGCATCGCGGCGCCGGCGCGGCCGAGCCCGCAATGCGTCCGACGAAGGATGCCGGAACAGGGATGGCGAGGTGGGACGGTATCGGACAGTCTGGCTCCAGGCCGGCGTCCTGCGATGCGGGCGGTGCCGTCGGCGGCAAGGCGGACGAGACCCTGGCGGCGAAGGCGGCTGTCCGCGCCTGCAGCGAGGGATGCACGGGGGAGCCGTAGAGCGCGCGTCCGTCCCGGCCGGTCACGTGCAGAGCGCCGTCCAGGCCGTCCAGCGATGCCGCATCGAGCGTGAAGCTGCGCGGCCGCGCGAACGGGTGCCAATGCGGAACCGGGACGCCGCAATCCCGCAGCGCGAGACGCGTCAGCACACGGCCGTCAGCAAGGCTGATGGCGAGCACGGGATCGTGGTCCGGATCGTTCGGACACCAGGCCCAGCCGGACAGCCCGCCATCCCTGCACTCGACGACACCTTCCACCCGGGTGATCTGCGCCAGGTCGATCTCGCCGCCCAGCAGCCGGCCGTGCTCGCACCGCACATGCAGCGTGGTCCTGGCCTGCCAGCACGGCGGGACGTCCAACCGCCACGCCCGGATGCCGCCCGGTCCGCAAGCCAGCACCTGGAACGCGGGCTCCGCGTCGAACGACAGGCTGATCAGGCCCGGCTGTGCCGCGTCGGCCACCTCCAGCGTCAACACGCCGTCCTCGCCGAAGCCGCACCAGCCGGCAGCGCCGGTCTGGGCGGCGTAGCGCCGCAGGGCGTCGGTCTGGTTGGCGGAAAAACGCTGCGCATAGGACGAGAGCGACAGGCCGCGGGAGCGCGCCGCCGCCTGCGCGTCGCCTGTCATGAACTGCGCGCCGGCCAGCCCGCAGAGCGCCTCGTTGAATTGGGCGATGCGCAGCAGGGCGGCGAAGAACCCGACGGCGTCCGGGTCGCGCTGGCGTATCATCGCCTGTCCCAAGGCGAGCGCCACCGCGGCGTCATTGCCCTCCAGCCGGCGCGCGCGTTCGAGCCAGCGCCGCGCCTGCTCCAGGTCGCCGGCACGCAGATGAGCCAGCCCGCGGTCGAACGCGCTCTG